>CAITLX010000722.1 GCA_903893335.1 uncultured delta proteobacterium
ACGCGGGGGGAAACGACGCGAGGGTCACCCGGCGCTCGATCGACCGCAGCGCGGGCGCGCCGGTGGCGCTCGCGCGGCAGAAGCGGCTGCGCGCGACGCCGACGCCGTGCTGGTCGGTCGTCACCATCGGCACGCCTCGCACGCGGCCGAGCATCCAGGCGTGGCGGTGGCCGCCGATGACGAGGTCGGGCCTGTCCGCGCCGAGCGCGTCGAGCAGGCGCGCAATCTCGCCGGTGCCCGCGGGCTCCGCGCCCGTGCTCTCGAGCGACTGCGGAAGCTCCCCCTCGAGGCTCGCGTGGGCGAGCAGCACGATCGGCGCGGCGCCGGCGGCGCGCAGCGCGCGGATCTCCGCGGCGACGCGCGGGCCCGCGTCGTGCTCGAAGTCGAGGTCGTCGACGTTGGGGCGGATCGACGTCGTCGGAGTGTCGCGCGTCGTGTAGCCGACGACGCCCACGTCGAAGCCGCCGCGGGAGAAGCGCGCCGAGCGCGCGAGCCTCGGCCAGGCGACCGCGCGCCCCCCCTTCTGCTGCACGTTGGCGGAGAGAAACAGGAAGCGCGCCTCGGCCATGCGGGCGAGCAGCGCGCCGCGCGGTCCGTCGGCCCCAGCCTCGTCGCCGACGCCCGGGGCGGCCGTGACGCGCGCGAAGCCCGCCGGGCCGAAATCGAACTCGTGGTTGCCCAGCGCCGCCGCATCGACGCCGATCGCGTCGTACGCGGCGACGACGGGCGCGCCCTCGGCCAGCGACGACTCGAGGGGCCCGGTGAAGAGATCGCCTGCGTCGAGCACGACGACCGCGTCGCCGCTCGCGCGCACGTCGGCGACCGCGTCGGCGAGCGCGATGACTCCGCCGGCCGGCACGACGCCGGTGTCGATCGCCGGGTGGTCGGCCTCGAGCTGTCCGTGCAGATCGTTCCACGACACGATCGACACGCACGCGGGTGCGGCGGTGGGCGCGGAGGCCGGCTTCGCGGGCGGCGCGCACGCCCCCGCGCACGCGAGCAGGGCGACGAGCGGCGCGGCGCGCAGCGAACCGACGCGCGGATTCACTGCGCGGTGCCGTGCTGGAAGTCCGTCTCGATGGCCGAGGCGACCTTGGCGACCTCGGACGGCACCTCGACGATGACGCCGAGCTCGCGGTTGTACGAGAGCGAGCCCGTCGTGAAGTTCTCCGAGCCGACGTAGGCCCGCGCGCCGTCGACCACGATCGCCTTGGAGTGGATGAACGGCGTCGCGGTCGCCACGACCGAGACGCCGGCCTGCTTCACGCTCGTGATCGCCTTCTGCTGCGAGGTGGGAGGGGTGCCCGTGGCGAGGACGAGCCGCACGGCGACGCCGGCCTTGGCCCGCGCGACGAGCGCGTTCGCGATGGAGGTGTCGCTGAACTCCTCGCCCTCGACGTCGAGCGTGCGCGTGGCCGAGCCGATGAGCGCGACGAGCCGCTCGCGCGCGTTGAGGGGGGCGACGAGCAGCTCGCCCTGCGGCGTGAACGCGCCGTGCGTGAAGTCGGCGGCGAACAGCGCCTCGGCCTCGGCCACGTGCGCCGGCTCCTCGTCGACCGCGAGGTACTCGCGGTTCTGGCTCGACGACGTCACCGTCGCGTTCATCGTCATGATCCACGCCGTCGCGGCGTCGATGACGAGCGCCTTCTCGTGCGTGTAGGTGAACTCGGACGACCCCCAGGTGACGGGCACGCCCGCCGACTGGAGCTTCTGGTAGCTCGTGGCGTTGCTGGTCGAGGCCTGCGGGAAGGTCTGGTTGAGCACCACCTTCACGTCGACGCCGGCCTGGTGCTGCGAGACGAGCGCGTCGCTCACCTCGGTCGAGGTCAGCAGGTACATCGTCATGTGCACCGAGCGCTTGGCCGCGCGGATCGCGGTCGCGATCTCGTTCGGCTTCACGCCGTCGGGCTCGACGATGATCCGGATCGCCGCCGTGGAGCCTGCGCCGGCAGCGCCGCCCGCCCCCGCTCCACCTGCCTCGCCACCCGCGCCAGCGGCGCCGCCCTCGCCGTCCGCCGGGGCGACCTCGGACGAGGACGCCCCGCACGCGGCGAGCGAGGTGGTGGCGAGCAGGAGCAGCAGCGAGCGAAGGCGCATCGCGCGAGCGTAGTCCGAAAGTCGCTGCCTCGCAGGTGGGGCGCTCGCGCTCACGCGCCGGGGCTCAGGGGATCGTCGCCTTGCAGCCGCTCGACCAGTTTCCCGAGCAGTCGTAGATGTCCTGCGTCGTCGTGACCGTGCCCGACGGCCAGGCGATCGTCGCCGCGGTCCAGACGTGCTGCGGCGCGAGCTTCTGGATCGCCACGGTGGTCGTCACGCCCTTCACGTTGAGCGTCACGAAGCCGCTCGAGTCGGGCGAGCCCGCTGCCCAGTGCTCGACCATCACGGTGTACGTCCCCGCGACCGGGCCCGAGAGCCAGATGTTCTCCGGCCCGTACGCGCCCGTGTTGTCGATGTCCTTGTGCGGGTTGTCCGACGCGTCGCCGACGACGCCCCAGTCGGGTGAGCTGCCGATGCAGCTCGTCCAGGTGCAGTCGGTCGCGTTGTCGTTGATGTGGCCGGCGGGCTCGATGAGGTGCAGCTCCCAGTCCCTGCCGAGCGCGTCCCACTGCACGGTCACGGTGATGTCGGCCGATTCGCACGTCGTGCGATTGACCTCGTAGACGAGCACGAGCGGGCACCCCTCGTTCGTCCAACGGAGCTTGACGATGTTCACGCCGCAGAAGAGCGGCAGCGTCTTCTGGTAGGCGCCGCCGGCGCTCGTCTCGAGCGCGCCGCCGACCTCCTCGCCGTTGGGCCCGTGCACGTAGAACACCCCGTCGCCGAGCTGCCCGCTCACGGTGCCGGTGAAGGTGTACGAGCTCGCCGCGCCGGCTGCGATCGTGAAGGTCGCCGCCGGGCTCGTCGGGCAGTCCTCGCCGCCGTACGAGCCTGGTGTGTCGATGCCGGGGGCCGGATCGACGGGGCCGGTTGCGTCGGCGGTCGCGTCGTCGATCGCCGCGTCGTCGGCGGTCTCGTCGAGGCTGTCCGTCGATGCGTCGGCGCCCTCGTCGAGGCTGTCCGTCGCGGCGTCGGCGCTCGCGTCGATGGCGTCCGAGCGGGCGTCTGCCGCCTCGGGCGGCGCGTCGGCAGAGCGGTCGGCCGCCACGTCGCTCGGGGCGTCCCAGCCGCCCGCGTCGGGCCCGGCCGACGGGTGGACGTCGGAGGCGCCGGACGAGCAGCCGGCGAGGAGAGCGAGCGCCACCACTGCTGTGGAGAGCTTGTGCATGTCTGGAAGGCTAGAGCATCTGTGGAGGCGGCGGAAGCCTCGGCGCCTCGCGCACGAACAGCCGCGCGAGCTCGGGCGGAAGCTCGGCCTCGCTCGGCGCCCCGGCGAGCAGCGGCTCGAGCGGCGCGCTCGAGAGGGTGTGCCAGTAGAGCACCCGTCGCGCCGCGCCGCGCTCGACGAGCGCCAGCGCGGCGGCGAACGTCTTGGCGGTGTAGGTCGGATCGAGCGCGAGCCCGGCCTCGCCCGCCCGCGCGGTCGCCTCGTCGCCGCTCTGCGTCGGCCAGCCGTAGCCGCGGCCGAGCCACGAGCCATCGACCTCGAGCCGCCGCGCGATCGCGATCGAGCCCGCGTCGAGCCCCGAGCGGCGCGCGGCGGCGATCGCGAGCGCCGTCGTGCGGGCGCCGCCGGCCAGCGCCTTGCCGACGATGCGCACGGCGAGCACGCGGGTGGCGAGCCCCTCGGCGACGACGCCTGCGAGCAAGCCCGCCGCCGTGCCGCCCGACCCGAGCGCGACGACGATGACCTCGGGCTCGGGGCAGGCGCCTGCGCGAATCTGTGCGGCGAGTTCGCGCGCGCCATCGACGTAGCCGCAGGTGCCGACGATGTTCGAGCCGCCGGGCGGCACGACCCAGTCCCCCTCGCGCCGGATGCGCGCGAGCACGCGCAGCAGATCGGCCATGCCGCTCGCGGGGTGGGCCTCGAGGCCGAGGGCGAGGCCGGCGCGCAGGTTGGCCGCTGCGTGCGCGCTCCAGGGCTGGTGCATGAGGATGGCCGCGACGCCGAGCCCCGCGCGCCCCGCGTGCAGCGTGGTGGCCAGCACGTGGTGGCTGCCGGCGGCGCCGATGGTGACGATTCGCCGCGCGCCCCGGCGCTGGGCCTCGGCGACCAGGTGCTCGAGCTTGCGCACCTTGTTGCCGCCGTACCCGGGGTGCGTTTGGTCGTCGCGCTTCACCCAGAGGTCGCAGGTGGGCGTCGAGAGGCCCGCGAGGTGCTCGACGGCGGTGGGGTAGGAGCCGATCACGCCGACGATTCGTACCACGGGGCGAGAAATCGACGGCCTGCGCTCGACGACCCGGCTACGAAACATGCCGGAAACAATGGTGGGGCTAACACCACAGGCGGCGCGGAGGTAGGCCACCCATGAAGAAGGTCGAGGCGATCATCAAGCCGTTCAAGCTCGACGAGGTCAAGGACGCCCTCGCTGAGGTCGGCATCCAGGGCATGACGGTCACCGAAGTGAAGGGCTTCGGCAGGACCGGCGGAAAGAAGGAAGTGTACCGGGGCTCGGCCTATGTGGTCGATTTCGTGCCCAAGGTGAAGGTCGAGGTCGTCGTCCCTGACGGCCTCGTGCACTCGGTGCTCGACGCCATCGAGAAGAGCGCGAAGACCGGTCGCATCGGCGACGGGAAGATCTTCGTCGTTCCGGTCGAGGAGGCCGTGCGCATCCGCACGGGCGAGCGCGGCGAAGAGGCCATCTAGGCCCCGGCGCCCCGAGGCCATCGAGGCCTCGGGCGCTGCCGCCCTCTCGGGCGGGTGAAGAAGCCGTGGAGCGGGGCGGGCGAAGGCCCGCTCGAAAGCCGTGGACGACGCGACGGTGCGGAAGTACGCACCGCGCGTCGCTCGCACGGCCCGGTAGCAGCAGTTGCAATGAGTGCCGCCCGCCTCGCGCGGGCGCGATGGTTCAGGAAGCACGGAGGATTCGGATGAA
>CAITLX010000723.1 GCA_903893335.1 uncultured delta proteobacterium
TCGCGCTCGCGGCGGCCGAGGCCACGGCGACGGCGCCCGCCATCACGGCGGCCGCGCGGCGCTGCACCAGCGCGAGGTCGTCGATGGACTGCGCGCGCGGTCCGGTCGGCACGGGCGCGGGCGCTGCTGCCAGGTCGGGCGCGCTCGGGGCGGGAGAGGCGGTCGTCGGCTCGCCGCCCGGGCGTCGCGAGCGAGCGACGACCGAGACGACGATGACGAGCAGCGCCGCGACCGCCGCGACCACGAGCCACCCGAGCGGGCGTCGCGTGGCGGCGCGCGGGGTCGCGCTGGCGTTCGGGAGCGTCTCGGCCTCGCGCTCGTGCAGCAGCGGGATCGGGAGCGACAGCGACGCGCGCGACGCAGGCACGACCGGCCCGGGCGCACCGCTCTGGGTGACGTGTCCGGGCGGCGGTGTGAGCGACGCGCGCAGCTCGTCGGCCTCGCGCATCGCGCTGCGGAGGGCGTCGTGGCGCAGCGGCGCGAGGTTGCCGAACGTCGCGGTCACCCACGCCCGCACCTCGTCGTCGGAGGCGAGCGGCGCGGTCGCGCGCTCGAGCGCCGCCGAGAAGTCGGCCATCGTCGCGAAGCGGTCGTCGCGCGCCTTCGACAGCGCCCGGAGGATGACCGCCTCGACGGCTGCCGGGAGCGAGGGGTCGTGCTTGCGCGGCGCGATGGGGTCGAGCGAGACGACGTTCTGCAGCGTGGCGAGCTCGTGCTCGCCGCGAAACGGGTGGTGGCCGGTCACCAGCTGGTAGAGCATCGCGCCGAGCGAGAAGACGTCGCTGCGCCGGTCGACGTCCTCGGCGCGCGCCTGCTCGGGCGACATGAACGCGACCTTGCCCTTGAGCTGCCCCGAGCCGGTGTCGGCCGAGCCGCGGCCGAGCGCCTTGGCCACGCCGAAGTCGACGATCTTGACGACGCCCTCGTAGGTGACGAGCACGTTCTGCGGCGAGACGTCGCGGTGCACCAGGCCGAGGGGGTTGCCCTCCTCGTCGCGAAGCTCGTGCGCGGCGTGCAGCCCGGCGGCGGCCTGGAGCACGAGGCGGGCGGCGAAGGGGACGGGGATGGGGCGCCCGGTCGCGCGAAGCGCGGCGCGAAGCGCGACGCTGATCGGCTCGCCGTCGACCCACTCCATGACGAGGTAGAGCACCTCGTCTTGCTCGCCGAGGTCGAGGATCTGCGCGACGTTCGGGTGGCGGATGCGCGAGGCGAGCGTCGCCTCGTCGAGGAACATCTGCTCGAAGCGCAGGTCGTCCATCAGCGCCGGCAGGATCGTCTTGACCGCGACGGTCTTGGAGAAGCCGCGCGTGCCCGAGAGCCGCGCGGCCCACACCGTGGCCATGCCCCCGCGGGCGATCGGGGCCAGCAGCTCGTAGCGGCCGAGCGTGGTGCCGGGGCGGAACGATTCGAGCGATCTCAAGGGGGGCAACCCGGCAGCATCGCAGACGCGCTCCGATGCGACAATGGCGCGGCTAGGCGTCGGCCGTGCGCCGCTCGTCGCGCTCGACCCGGCCGTCGCGCAGGTGCACGACGCGCGGCATGCGCTCGGCGAAGGTCGGGTTGTGCGTGACGACCACGACGGTGGTGCCGCGGGCGCGGTTCATCGCGAAGAAGAGGTCGTGGATGGCCTCGCTCGTGGTCGTGTCGAGGTTGCCCGTCGGCTCGTCGGCGAGCAGGAGCTTGGGCTCGAGCACCAGGGCGCGCGCGAGCGCGACGCGCTGCTGCTCGCCGCCCGACAGCTCGCCCGGCCGGTGCGTCGCGCGATCGGAGAGGCCGACCTCGGCGAGCAGCGCGCGCGCCGGCTCCTCGATGTCGCGGCGGCGCCGACCCTGGATGAGGCCGGGCATCATCACGTTCTCGAGCGCGTCGAACTCGGGCAGCAGGTGGTGGAACTGGAAGACGAAGCCGATCGTCTCGTTGCGCAGCGCGGCGAGGCGCGTCGAGCTCAGCTGGGTGATCTCCTCGCCGCCGATCTGGATGGTGCCCGAGGTCGGAAGGTCGAGCGTGCCGATGCAGTGCAGCAGCGTGCTCTTGCCCGCGCCCGACGGCCCGACGATGGCGAGCAGCTCGCCCGCCTCGATCGCGACGTCGATGCCGCGCAGCACCTCGAGGCGCCGCCCGAGGTGGTCGAACGACTTGTGGACGTCCTGGATGGAGACGATGCGGCTCAAGGGGTCACTCGTAGCGCAGGCCGTCGACGGGGCGAAGCTTCGACGCGGACCACGCGGGGTAGAGGGTCGAGAGGGTGCAGATGGCGAGCGCGGCGAGCGTCACCGTCACGTAGTCCGAGGCGTTGACCGCGATGGGGAGGCGGTCGATGTAATACACGTCCGGGTCGAGCCGCACGCCGAACCACGAGAGCCCGAGGCAGGTCGCGAGCCCGGTGGCGACGCCGAACGCGGTGCCGATGGTGCCGATCATCACGCCCTCGCGCATGAAGACGCGCAAGATCGCGGCGTCCGACGCGCCGAGCGCCTTGAGGATGGCGATCTCCTTGCCCTTCTCGGTGACCATCAGGAGCAGCGTGCAGATGATGCAGAAGCTCGCGACGACGATGGCGATGGAGAGGATGATGAAGGTCGCGATCTTCTCGAGCTTGAGCGCGCTGAAGAGGTTCTTGTTCATCTCGCGCCAGTCGCGCACGCGCAGCTCGTCGCGCGAGACGGCCTCGCGCACCGCCGCCGCGAGCTCGGTGCTGCGATCGGCGTCGGCGAGCTTGACCTCGATCTGCGTGACCTTGCCCTCGAGCGAGAGCAGCGAGTTGGCGGCGGCCATCGTCGTGTAGACGTGCGTCGCGTCGTACTCGTACATGCCGCTGTAGAAGATCGCCGCGACGCGGAAGCGGCGCGAGCGCGGCATGATCCCCATCGGGCCCAGATCGCCCATGGGCGATACGAGCGTGAGCTCGTCGCCGACGTAGACGTGCAGCGAGCGCGCGAGCTCGCGCCCGACGATGATGCCGGGGGTGACGCGCGCGGGGCGGAGCGCGTCGCGCACGGCCGGGTCGAGCGGCGCGGTGAAGTCGGGCCCCTTCACGTAGGGCTCGCCGCCGGGGCCGAGGCCGACGACCTCGTCGGGCGGGAGCCACGCGAGCCGCTCGGGGTGCTCGAGGTACTCGAGCTTGCCCACCTCGAGGTTCTTCACGAGGTCGATGACGTTGCCGATCGAGGTCGGGTCGATGCCGCGCACGAGCGCGCCGGCGGTGTTCGACGCGCTCGACGCCATGCCCTCGCCGCCGACGACGGGCGTGGCCGCCGTGACGCCGGGCACGAGGCGCACGCGGTCGAGCACCGACTGCCAGTCGTCGAAGCCCGCGACGCCGGGCGCGTCGATGACGATCTGGGCGTTGTTGCCCAGGATCTTGCGCTTGAGGTCCTGCCCGAAGCCCCCCATGATCGAGGTCACCGAGCAGAGCGCGCACGAGCTGACGGCGACGCCGCAGATCGAGAGCACGGAGATGACGGTGAGGAAGCCGCTCTTGGTCGCCCGCACGTGTCGCGCGGCGACGAACGACTCGAAGCCCCGCGCCTCGAGCCGGTCGAACACCCAGGGCACGAGCACCGAGAGGCCGAACAGGACGAA
>CAITLX010000724.1 GCA_903893335.1 uncultured delta proteobacterium
GCGCGACGTTCCTGCCGCAGGTCTGGGCCTCGCTGCCCGACCCGCTCGCGTTTCTCCACGCGCTCGAGCAGAAGGCGGGCCTCGCGCCGGGTAGCTGGGACGCCTCGACGCGTCTCTTCCGCTACGCCGTGCGGGTCTTCGACGAGGGGGCGCCCGACGGCGAGAGGGTGTTCGACGAGGGGGCGCCGGGCGGGGAGAGGGTGTTCGACGAGGGGGCGCCGCGAGGCGTCGGCGTCTCGTGAGCTCGCAAGCGGGCCACGTCGCGCGGCACTTCCACCCGACCGGCGACGGGCGCATCCAGTGCGACGTCTGCCCGCGCGACTGCACGCTCCACGACGGGCAGCGTGGGCTCTGCTACGTGCGCCAGCGCGTCGGCGACGCCCTCCTGCTCACCGCGTGGGGGCACCCGTCGGGGCTGTGCATCGACCCCATCGAGAAGAAGCCGCTGCACCACTTCTACCCCGGCACGAGCGTGCTCTCGTTCGGCACCGTGGGGTGCAACCTCTCGTGTAAATTCTGCCAGAACTGGGACATGACGCGCGCGCGCGAGCTCGACGCGCGCACCGAGGAGGTGACCCCGGCGGCCATCGCCGACGCGGCCGTGTCGGCGGGCTGCCGCAGCGTCGCGTTCACCTACAACGACCCCACCATCTTCCTCGAGTACGCCGTCGACGTCGCCGACGCGTGCCACGCCGCGGGCCTCGCGACCGTCGCGGTCACGGCCGGCTACCTGCACGACGCCGCGCGGCGCGATCTCTACGCCCACATCGACGCGGCGAACGTCGACCTCAAGGCGTTCGAGGACGACTTCTACTTCCGCGTCACCGGCGCGCGCCTCGAGCCCGTGCTCGACACGCTCGTCTACCTCGTGCACGAGGCGCGCGTGTGGACGGAGGTCACGACGCTGCTCATCCCGGGGCACAACGACGACGACGCGCAGCTTCGCCGCCTCACCGCGTGGGTCGCGCGCGAGCTGGGCGCCGAGGTGCCGCTGCACTTCTCGGCGTTCCACCCCTCGCACCGCATGCTCGACGTGCCCCCGACGCCGCCCGCCACGCTCCGTCGCGCGCGCGCCATCGCGCGCGACGCCGGCCTTCGCCACGTCTACACGGGCAACGTGCGCGACGTGGAGGGGGCCACGACGTACTGCACGGGCTGCGGCGAGGCGCTCATCGAGCGCGATGGCTACCGCCTGCTCGGCTACCGGCTCGACGCGCGCGGGGCGTGCGAACGGTGCCACACGCCGCTCGCGGGTCGCTGGGGCAGCGCCCCGGGCCACTGGGGCCCGCGTCGCATGCCGCTCGCGTTCGCGTGACGCTGCGCGCCGTCAATCGGGCGACGACGCGCCGCACGCCTCGTGCGCGGCGAGCCAGCCGAACGTCATCGCGGGGCCGATGGTGCCGCCGGCGCCCGGGTAGGTGAGGCCCATGACCGACGCCGAGGCGTTGCCCACGGCGAAGAGCCCCTCGACCGGCGCGCCGCTCGCGTCGAGCACGCGCCCGCGCTCGTCGGTGACCAGCCCCCCCTTGGTGCCGAGGTCGCCCGGCCAGACGGGGATTGCATAGAAGGGGCCGGGGCCGAGCGCGCCGAGCGCGGGGTTCGGCTTCACCTTCTCGCTGGCGTAGTAGCGGTCGTAGGCGCTCTCGCCGCGGTGAAACTCGGGGTCGACGCCGCGCGCGCAGTAGCCGTTGAACACGCGCACCGTCTCTTGCAGCCCTGCGCGGTCGACGCCGATCTTGTCGGCGAGCTCGCCGATGCTGTCGGCCTTGGCGAGCCATTTCTCGGCCGTCCACCGCCGCTTCCAGAGCCACTCGGGGAACATGCTGCCGGGCATCACGGGGCCGAGCGGGTATTTGCGGCGGCAGCGAGCGTCGAGCACGAGGTAGGCCGGCACCGCCGCGCCCGTCGCCTCCTGGTCGCGGTAGATGCCCTGCACGACGTCGAGGTAGGGCGCGGCCTCGTTGGTGAAGCGCTTGCCCGCGCGGTTGACGATGAGCGAGCCGGGCAGCGATTTCTCGACGACGAGGATCCAGGGCACCGTCTCGCCGGGCACCACGGTGGTCGGCGTCCACCAGCTCTCGTCGAGCAGATCGGTCGCCGCGCCCACCTGCTCTCCGAGCGCGAGCGCGTCGCCCTGGTCGTCGCCCGCGGCGGCCGTCCACTCCGAGCCGATCGGCGCGCGCTGGTGCTCCTGGCGCAGCGCGGCGTTCTGCGCGAAGCCGCCCGACGCGAGCACCACGCCGCGGCGCGCGCGGATGCGCAGCGTGCGCCCGTCGCGCAGCACCTCGACGCCGACCACGCGCCCCGCCTCGACGACGAAGCGCGTGACGCGCGTCGAGAGCCACAGCGGCACCTTCTGCTCGGTGAGCGAGAGGCGCAGCCGCGCGGCGAGCGCGTTGCCGATCGCCAGGCGCGTGTCGCGCCGCCAGCGCAGGCGCTCCCACACGTTGAAGAAGTAGCCGATGAGCTTGCGCACGACGGCCGCCTGCGCCTCCTTGCCGCCGAACAGCGCCTCGTGCGCCTCCGCGGCGCTCATCATCACGCGCCCCCAGATGCACTCCTGCGGGTGCGGGGGGCGCAGGCGGAAGAAGTCGCGCCCGAGCTTGCGGCCGTCGAACGGCTCGGCCTCGAGGCTGCGCCCGCCGAGGCGCCCGCCGGGCGTCTCGGGGTAGTAGTCGGGGTATTTCTTCAAGGCGACGAAGCGCACGTGCGAGCGCTCGGCCAGCCAGCGCACCATCGCGGGCGCCGCGCGCAGGTACGCGCGCAGCTTGCCGTCGGAGGTGCGCCCGCGCGTGACGGCCGTCAGGTAGCGGTGCGCGTCGTCGGGCGAGTCGTCGAGGCCGGCCTCGGCCATCAGGTGGTTGCACGGCACCCAGATGGCGCCGCCCGACATCGCCGTCGTGCCGCCGAACTGCTCGCCGCGCTCGACGACGAGCGCCTCGGAGCCGAGCAGCCTCGCGGTGAGCGCGGCGGTCATGCCGCCTGCGCCCGACCCGATGGCGACGACG
This sequence comes from uncultured delta proteobacterium, assembly GCA_903893335.1. GTDB lineage: Bacteria > Myxococcota_A > Polyangia > Polyangiales > Polyangiaceae > CAITLX01. The sequence goes on from CAITLX010000724.1 coordinate 3,009, forward strand.
TCGGTCTCGTGATCCCAGGCGGTCATCTCTGGGCTCGGCTCAGGCGGTCATGCCGCCATCGACGACGATGGCCGAGCCGTTGATGTAGATCGCGTCTTGCGACGCGAGGAACGCGATGGTGCCGGCGACCTCTTCGGGCTGGCCCATGCGACCGAGCGGCATGATCTTCTGCAAGGCAGCCTGGCTCACGCCCTCGGGGAGCTTGAACTCCTGGATGATCGGCGTCTCGATGCCGCCGGGGCACACGACGTTGATGCGCACGCCCTTGCGCCCGTACTCGACCGCGAGCGCCTTGGTCAGGAGCACGACGCCCCCCTTCGAGGCGCAGTACGCGGCGCTGTAGGGGTGCGAGTGCAGGCCGGCGACCGAGCCGACGTTCACGATGGCGCCGACCGTCTTGAGGATGTGCGGGATGGCCTCGCGGCACATGAGGAACGGGCCGGTGAGGTTGATGGAGAGGAAGCGGTTCCACTCCTCGAAGCTCGTGTCGGTCGTGCGGCGGAAGCCGCCGATGCCCGCGCAGTTGACGAGCACGTCGAGCTTGCCGCCGCGCTCGACGGCGCCCTTCACGGTGGCGGCGGCGTCGTCGGGGCTCGACACGTCGCAGCGCACCGCGACCGCGTCGCCGCCGGCGGCGACGATCTGCGCCGCCGTCTGCTCCGCACCCTCGAGGTTCTTGTCGGCGCAGGTGACGCGCGCCCCCTCGGCGCCGAAGCGCGCTGCCGTCGCCCGGCCGATGCCCGACGCTGCCCCGGTGACGAGCACCACTTTGCCCTCGAAACGCCTCATCGCGACCTCCTCGAAAGCCGGGAGTGAAACATGTTTCACTCGGCTGGGCAACGGGCTGCCGAGCGTCGCTCAGCCCGGGAAGATGAAGACGGCGGCCGTCGAGATGACGACGTTGAGCATGATGGTGGCGAGCGACGAGTTGACGACGGCGCGCGTGGTCGCCCAGCCGACGCCCTCGCTGCCGCCGAAGGTCGAGAGCCCGCAGTAGCTCGACACGATGGGGATGGCGGCGCCGTACGCGACGCACTTGACCAGTCCGACGGTGAGATCGCCCGCGTCGACGAGGATGGGGTTGGCGAAGGTCGAGAAGCTGACGCCGAAGAAGACGTTCGCGGTGAGCATGCCCGAGGTGAACGCGACCGCCGCGCTCCAGATGACGAGCACGGTGGTCATGACCAGGCTCGCGAGGAAGCGCGGCTTGACCAGGTAGTCGATGGGGTCGGCGGCGCACATGCGCAGCGCGTCGACCTGCTCGGTGACGACCATCGAGCCGATCTCCGCGGCGATGCCCGCGCCGACGCGCGTGGCGAGCATGAGCGAGCCGAGCGAGGCGGCGATGTCGCGCACGAGCAGCTCGAGGTAGGTGGCGCCGAGGTTGGTGAGATCGGGCACGACGCGCTGCGACTGCAAGCACGCCTGGTAGACGAGGATCATCCCGAGGAAGCCCATCACCACGGTGATGAAGAACACCGACTGCACGCCCATCGCGTACATCTGCCGCACGACGGCGCCCGGCTCGCGGCGCCCGCGCACGCAGTAGTAGAGCGTGCGCACGAAGACCTGCCACATGCCCACCGCGCCCGCGGAGAGGTCGATCGCGACCGCGCCGACGGTGGTCGCGAGCGACACGAGCCGCCCCTGGGGGCTCGGCCGGCGGGGCCAGCGAGGGGGAGGCGGTCGCGCTCACGACGAGCTGAAGCTGATGAAGTAATCGAGCACGAAGATGCCGACCGCGCTCGCGACGACCGTGGCGTTGACCGCGCGACCGACGCCGGGCGCGCCGCCGGTGACGGCGAGGCCGAAGTAGCAGCTCGAGATGGACATGATGCCGCCGAACGCGACGCTCTTGTAGAGGCCGTGAAAGAGATCGGGCAGGCCGAGCAGCCCCGAGGTGACGCCGTTGAAGAAGACGCGCGGCTCGACGTCGAGCAGCGTGTCGCCCGCGAACGCCGCGCCGAGCAGCGCGAGCCCGTCGGCGTAGATCGTCGCGAAGAAGAGCGTGAGCACGAAGGCGATGACGCGCGGCGTGACGAGGAAGCTGATGGGGTCGATGGCGAGCGCGCGCAGCGCGTCGATCTGCTCGGTGACGACCATGGTGCCGAGCTCGGCGGTGTTGTTCGCGCCGACGCGCCCCGAGAGCATGAGCGCGGTGAGCAGCGGGCCGACCTCGCGCAGCGTGCCGAAGCCGGCGGCCCAGCCGATGAGCCCGTGCGCGCCGTAGCGCTTCACGATGGGCGCGGCCTGGATGAGGATGAGAAACCCCGTGAACAGCGCCGTGATGAGCACGATGGGCAGCGATTTGACGCCCATCTTGTAGAGGTTGCGCAGGAGCTCGTCGCGGTCGAACCGCAGGCGCACCAGCCGCGACACGACGCGCCCGAACAGCACGCCCATGCCCCCCACCGTGGCGGCGAGCGCGAGCACGGGCACGCCGATCGCGTGCGCCGTGCCGGGCAGGGGAGGCGGCGCCTCGGGCGGTGCGACCGACCCGAAGCGCGGGAACATCGTGTGCGGCCGGGGCCGCGGCGCGGGCTTCATCCCTTCGAGATGGGGAAGATGTCCTGCATCTTCTTCGCGAGCATCACGTTGCCCTGCACCTTCAGGATGCCCTTCATCACGGCCATCATGCCGTTGAGCTGACCGTTGGCCATCTTCACCCACTCGCCGGCGTCCATGTTCATGGTCGCCTGCGCGGGCGTGGGCGAGGGGCCGTCGCCGACCGTCATCGTGCTGTCGTCGACCACGACGTGCCAGGTGCCGCCGCCGTCGCCGGTCAGCACGAACTGGAAGATGCCCTTGAAGCCCTTGGCGGCTGCAGGCGCGAAGCGCTTGTCGAGGGTGGTGAAATATTCGGCCGCAGACGAAACCAACATGATGCCTCCTCCGGGAGCGTGCCCCCAAAGGCGGCATGGTACACGGCCGCGCCCGGAGTGGGCATCGGACTCCCGCGGCCCTGGCCCGCGTGCGTGGGTGAAGCGACGCCCGCGCGACGCGCCGGGTGCCGCGCGTTGCGCTAGGGTCGCGCCGTGACCCCGATCCCCCTCGCCCGCCCGGTCGTCCTCGTCATCCTCGACGGCCTCGGCGAGCGCGCGGCGCGCGACGACAACGCCGTGCGCCTCGCGAAGACGCCCACGCTCGACGCGCTGTACGCGCGCTGCCCGCACGGGCTCATCGGCACGAGCGGCCCCGACGTCGGGCTGCCGCCCGGGCAGATGGGCAACAGCGAGGTGGGGCACCTCAACTTCGGCGCCGGGCGCATCGCGATGATGGACATCTCGCGCATCGACTGCGCCGTCGCCGACGGCTCGCTCGGCGACAACGCCGTCATCGCCGACGCCATCGCCGTCGCGCGCGCAGGGGGCGGACGCCTGCACCTGCTCGGCCTCGTCTCCGACGGCGGCGTGCACAGCTCGATCGAGCACCTCTGCGCGCTCGTCGATGCAGCGGGGCGCGCGGGCGTCGCGGTCGTCGTGCACGCGTTCCTCGACGGGCGCGACACGCCGCCGACGAGCGGCGAGGGCTTCGTCGCGCGGCTCGAGCGGCACCTCGCGGGCAAGGGCGTCGTCGGCACGCTCATGGGGCGCTACTGGGCGATGGACCGCGACAAGCGCTGGGAGCGCGTCCTGCGGGCGCACAAGGCCATCGTCTCCGCCGACGCGCCGCGGGTGCCGGGCGCGCTCGCGGCGCTGCGCGCGAGCTACGCGGCGGGCGTCACCGACGAGTTCGTCGAGCCCGTCGTCGTCGGCGACTACGCGGGCGTCGCCGCAGGGCGCGACGCGGCGCTCTTCTTCAACTTCCGCCCCGACCGCGCGCGCGAGATCACCGCCGCGCTCGCGTCCCCCTCGTTCGACGCCTTCGCGCGCCCTGCGGGCAAGGAGACCCCCTTCGCGCGCTACGCGTGCATGACGACCTACGACGCGAGCCTCGGGCTGCCGGTCGCGTACCCGCGCGAGACGTATCCCGATTTGTTCGGCGAGGTGCTCGCGCGCGCCGGCAAGCGCCAGCTCCGCTGCGCCGAGACCGAGAAGTACGCGCACGTCACCTACTTCTTCAACGGCGGGCGCGAGGCCCCCTTCGAGGGGGAGGACCGCATCCTCGTGCCGTCGCCGCGCGACGTGGCGACCTACGACCTGAAGCCGGAGATGAGCGCGCCGAAGGTGGCCGAGGAGGTCTCGCGCGCGATCGCGTCGGGCGCGTACGACTTCGTGCTCGTCAACTTCGCCAACCCCGACATGGTGGGCCACACGGGCAACCTCGCCGCCGCCATCGCGGCGGTCGAGACGGTCGATCGCGCCCTCGCGCAGGTCATCGACGCGACGCGCGCGGCCGGCGGCGCGGCGCTCGTCACCGCCGATCACGGCAACTGCGAGCTGATGCGCGACCCGGCGACGGGCGCGCCCCACACCGCGCACACGACCAACCCGGTGCCGCTGCTCTACGTCCACGACGCCGACGCGGGCGCGCGCGTGCTGCCCGGCGGGCGCATCTGCGACGTGGCCCCGACGATGCTCGCGCTGCTCGGGCTCGCGCAGCCGGCGGCCATGACCGGTCACGTGCTGCTCGCGCGCTGAGCGCGCTCGATCGCGCAGCACAGCGCGGGACGCGCGGCTGGCGCTTCGCGCGGGGAATCAGCGCGGGACGCGCGGCGAGAGCGTGTCGCGCGTCATCTGCGGGACGAGGCCGCCGCCGTCGAGCGCCTGCACCCCGCGACCGCAGCGGCGCGTGAGATCGCTCTTGTCGAGGCTCTTGGTCAGCGCCTCCTCGAACTCGACGGTGCGCTCGTTGACCAGGCGCGCGAGCTCGTCGTTGAGCAGCGTGTTGCCCCCCTGGCGGCCGGTCGACATCGCCGAGGGGATCTGGAACGTCTTGGCCTCGCGGATGAGGTTGGACACCGCGAAGTTGACGACGAGCGTCTCGATGGCGGCGACGCGGCCGCCGCCGACGCGCCGGCAGAGCGTCTGGGCCACGACGCCGCGCAGGTTGTCGGCCAGGGTCGCGCGCACCTGATCCTGCTGCTCGTGCGGGAAGAGATCGATGATGCGATCGATCGACGACACGGCGGTGGAGGTGTGGAGCGTCGCGAACACGAGGTGCCCGGTGTTGGCCGTCTCGAGCGCGAGCTGCACCGTCTCGAGGTCGCGCAGCTCGCCGACGAGCACGATGTCCGGGTCCTCGCGCAGCGCCGCGCGCAGCGCGCGCCCGAAGCTCTTGGTGTGGGCCCCGACCTCGCGCTGGTTGATGAGCGACGCCTGGCTCTCGTGGATGAACTCGATCGGGTCCTCGAGCGTGATGATGTGCGCGCGCCGCGAGCGGTTGATGAAGTCGATCATCGAGGCGAGCGTGGTCGACTTGCCGCTGCCCGTCTGGCCCGTGACGATGACGAGCCCCTTGGGGTGCTCGCAGAGCGTGCGCACGACCGGCGGCAGCCCCAGCTCGGCGAACGAGAGGATGCGCGCCGGGATCTGGCGCAGGACGGAGCCGGCCCCCTTCTGGTCGCGGAAGAGGTTGACGCGGAAGCGCGCGACGCCGGGGATCGCGTAGGCGAAGTCGCAGTCGTGATCGGCGAGGAACTGCGCGCGCGTGCGCTCGTCCATCACCGGGTCGAGCAGGCGGAAGACGTCGTCGGGGCCGGGCACGCCCACCCCGGGCAGCTCGATCATCTCGCCGTCGACCCGCAGGCGCGGCTTCTGGCCCGCCGAGAGGTGCAGATCGGAGGCGCGCATCTCGATCACGCGCCGAAGCATCGCGTCGAGCTCGGGGCGCGGCTTGCGCGAGGGGTCGACGCCGCTCGTCAGGCCCGGCGCGGGGGTGATCGGCGCGGCGGCGGCAGCCAGGGCGAGCGCGGGGCGATCGGCGGTCAAGCGCTGGAACGCCTCGGGGGCGACGCGCACGGCGCGGATCTCGGCGCCGCCGAGCGCCTCGGCGAGCGCGGTCATGGCAGCCGGCGTCGGCTCGTCGGCGAAGACGACGACGACGAGGTTGCCGTCCTGCTGCACGGGCAGCGCGCGGAAGCGATCGACGACGGCGGCGGGCACGCGCGCGGCGAGCTGCGCGTCGACGGCGATGGGGCCCCCCTCGTGCACGAGGGTCGGCACCTGACGCGCGAAGCGCGCGTGGCGCTGCGCGAGGCCGCGCGCGAACGACGCGCCGAAGCCCGGCATGCGATCGAACAGCACGCCGAGCATCGCCTTGTCGAAGCGCGCCACGAGCGACGCGGTGGCCGCGGTGAGCGTCGCGGGGGCGGCCTGGTCGAGCAGCAGCGCGGCCTCGCCGTGCGCGTCGCTCGGGCGCAGGCGGCCGAGCTCGACGCTCCCCTTGGCGCCCGCCGCGGCGAGCACGACCTCGCCGGCGAGCACGACCCAGAGGTACGGCGCGGGGCTCTCCCCCTCGCGCACGAGCACCTCGCCCGGCTCGAGCTCGACGAAGGTGGCGGATTTCACCGCGCGCGTCAGCGCGTCGGGCGCGAGCGTGGCGAACAGCGCGCACTGCCGGAAGGTCAGCAGCGCGCGCGGGAGGGAGCCTTCGTCGATGCCGATCTCGCGCATGGTTCTTGTTGCAGCGGGGAGCCCGGGGGGTCGCGCCCCGGACGTTGCCCGAACCTCCGAGGCTCGCAAGCGGGCGGCTCCTCTGTCAAGCAGGCCCGCGCCGCGCAGGTGTGCGTAGAATCGGCGCCATGGCGCAAGCGGCGAGCGACGAGCTCATCTACGACTGGAACGAGGTCGGGCGGCGCGGTCGGCTCATCCCGAAGAACGTGACCTTCTTCGACGAGACGCTGCGCGACGGGCTGCAGAACCCGAGCGTCGTGGACCCGAGCATCGAGGACAAGCTCGAGATCCTCCACCTGATGGACGACCTCGGCATCCAGAACGCCGACATCGGGCTGCCCGGCTCGTCGCCGCGCGCGTTCGACGACGTGCTGCGCATGTGCCGCGAGATCGTCGACTGCAAGCTCGCCATCCGCCCCGCCTGCGCGGGGCGCACGGTCGTGTCCGACATCACGCCGATGATCGACATCGCGCAGCGCACGGGCCTCCCGGTCGAGGTCTACGCCTTCATCGGCAGCTCGCCCATCCGTCAGCTCGCCGAGGCGTGGGACCTCGACACGATGGTCAAGCGCTCGGCCGAGGCCATCGACGTCGCGGTGAAGGCGGGCCTGCCCGTGGCGTACGTCACCGAGGACACGACGCGCTCGCGCCCCGAGGTGCTCGCGACGCTGTTCAAGGTCGCGCTCGACCACGGCGCGTCGCGCCTCTGCCTGTCGGACACGGTGGGCCACGCCACGCCCGACGGTGTGCGCAACCTCATCGCGTTCACCCAGAGCATCGTCGCGGGCGCGGGAGCCAAGGTCGGCATCGACTGGCACGGCCACAACGACCGCGGCCTAGCGCTCGAGAACGCCGTCTGGGCGCTCGAGTTCGGCGCCGACCGCGTGCACGGCACCGCGCTCGGCATCGGCGAGCGCGTGGGCAACGCGCAGATGGAGCTCATCCTGCTCAACATGAAGCTGCTCGGCCTGCTCGAGGACCAGGATCTCACCAAGCTGCTCGCCTACTGCGAGACCGTCGCGCGCGCGGTCGGCTGGGACGTGCCCATCAACTACCCGCTCGTCGGGCGCGACGCGTTCCGCACCGCGACGGGCGTGCACGCCGCCGCCATCGCGAAGGCGCAGGCCAAGGGGGACGCGTGGCTCGCCGACCGCATCTACTCCGGCGTGCCGGCGGGCATGTTCGGCCGGCACCAGGAGATCTGCATCGGCTACATGTCGGGCGCCTCCAACGTCACCGCCTGGCTCGCCGAGCGGGGCTACGCGTCCGACAAGCGCGTCGTCGACGCCATCCTCGCGGCCGCCAAGCTCGAGCACCACATCCTGAGCGACGACGAGGTGCGCGCCATCCTCGAGCGCGAGGGCGTCACGCGAGCGTGACCAGCCCGGGCCGCGCTCGCGCTACCATGCGCGCCGCCATGGCCAACCCCCAGCTGTTCACCCTCGACGCGGTCGAGCTCACCGAGCGCCTCGCGCGCGGCGAGGTCTCGTCGCGCGAGGTCACCCAGGCCCACCTCGATCGCATCGCCGCGCGCGACGGCGAGGTGCACGCCTTCACCTCCGTGCTGCGCGAGCAGGCGCTCGCCGACGCCGACCGCGCCGACGCCGAGCGCGCGAAGGGGGAGGCGCGCGGCCCGCTGCACGGCCTGCCGATGTCGATCAAGGAGTGCTTCGACTTCGCGGGGCAGGCCACCACCATCGGCGTCGCCGCGCGCACCTCGCACCGAGCCACGCGCGACGCGGCGATGGTCGAGCTCTTGCGCGAGTCGGGCGCGGTGCTGCTCGGGCGCACCAACCTCTCGCAGTTCATGCTCTTCAACGAGAGCCGCAACCCCGTCTTCGGGCAGTCGGCCAACCCCTTCTCGCTCGAGCACGCGACGGGCGGCTCGTCGGGCGGCGAGGCGGCGGCCATCGCCGCGGGCATGTCGCCGCTCGGCATCGGCACCGACATCGGGGGCAGCATCCGCGTGCCCGCCGCGCAGTGCGGCATCGCGGGGCTCAAGCCGACGCTCGACTACTTCCCGCTGCGCGGCTGCCAGTCGGGCATCCCCGGCCAGGAGGTCGTGCGCGCGGCGGCTGGCCCGATGGCGCGCTCGGTGCGCGACCTCGAGCTCGTGATGCGCGCGCTCGATCCGGCGCGCATGTCGCGGCTCGACGCGCGCGTCGCGCCGCTCGCCCCGTGGCGCGGCGCCGACGCGGATCTCCGCAAGCTGCGCGTCGGCGTGCTGCTCGACGACGGCTTCGTGCGGCCGTCGCACGCGGTGGCGCGCGCGGTCGAGCAGGCGGGCAAGTGGCTCGCGGCGCGCGGCGTCGAGGTCGTGCCCTTCGCGCCCCCGGGCGTGCACGACGCGATCTTCGCCTACATCGGCGCGTTCAGCGCCGACGCGGCGCAGACGATGGAGGCGATGGATCGCGGCGGGCCGATCGACCCGGCGCTGGTCGGGCTGCGGCGCATGGCGCGCATGCCCGCGCCGATGCGCGCGGCGGTCGCGAGGCTCGCGGCGCTCAGCGGCGAGCCCGTGCTCGCGCGGCTGGTCGGCGCGCTCGGGCGCAAGCCCGTCGAGCAGCTCTGGAAGCTGACGGTCGCCATCCGCGCCTACCGCTTCGAGATGCAGGACGCCTGGGAGGCCGCGCGGCTCGACGCCGTCGTGTGCCCCCCGTACGCGACGCCTGCGCTCCCGCACGGCATGTCGAAGGACTTCGCGCTGGCGGGCACGCCCGCCATGCTGTGGAACATCGTGCAGTTTCCCTCGGGCGTCGTGCCCGTCGGCCGGGTGCGCGCACCCGAGGCGCGTCGCGACGAGGCGCGCGACAAGCTCGAGCGGCACGCCGCCAAGGTGGACGCCGCGAGCGCGGGGCTGCCCGTCGCCGTGCAGGTCGTCGCGCGCCCCTGGGCCGAGCCGACGGTGCTCGCGCTGCTCGCGGCCATCGAGGCCGACGCGCGGGGCGAGGCTGAGTATCCGCTCACTCCCGTGTGATGCTGCCCCGTGTCGCTCGCGCTGCGCCGCAGACGCTGCCCCGCTTGAAGGCCGGGCCTGGGCGAGGGCTGCGCGCGCTACGTGGCGGCCCTACCGAGCTTCCGCCCCGTGCTAGCGTTGCGCGTCCATGACCACGCGGTCGGCAGCGGTCTACGCGGGGTTCGCGTCGTGCGCCCTGGCGGCGGCGTGCACGCTCTCGGGGGGCTGCTCGCTCGTGGCGCCCAACGACGCCGCGCTCACCGGGGGCGAGCGGACGAGCGCGTGCAGGCCGGGCGAGAAGCGGTGCGGCGGCAAGGCCGCCCAGACCTGCGACGCCAGCGGCCAGTGGCAGACCAGCCAGACCTGCCCCTACGTATGCAGCGCGGGCGCCTGCACCGGCGTGTGCGTGCC
>CAITLX010000725.1 GCA_903893335.1 uncultured delta proteobacterium
CCCCGTCGCCACGCGCCGCGGCGAGGGCATCGCGCTCGGCGTCACGAGCGCCTGCACCTCGAGCAGCAGCGGCCGCGCCCCATCGGCCGACGACACCACCACCGAGCCCGGAACGTCTTTCGGGCGCTCGGCGAGGAAGAGCGCCGAGGGCTGCGCCACCTCGCGCATGCCGTCGGGCGTCATCTCGAAGACGCCCACCTCGGTGGCCGAGCCGAAGCGGTTCTTCGTCGTGCGCAGCGCGCGGAACGCGTGCCCGCGCTCCCCCTCGAACGCGAGCACCGTGTCGACCAGGTGCTCGAGCACCTTCGGGCCCGCGAGCTGACCGTCCTTCGTGACGTGGCCGACGAGGAAGGTCGCGATGCGCTCGCGCTTCGAGAGCTCGACCAGCCGCGACGTCACCTCGCGCAGCTGCGTGACCGTGCCCGCGGCCGAGTCGAGCCCGTCGGCGCGGACCGTCTGCACCGAGTCGACCACCAGCGCCACCGGGCGCGCGTCCTTCACGGCGCGCTCGACCTCCGAGAGGTCGCTGGTTGCGAGGGCGAGCACATTGGCCGCGCCCAGGCCGAGCCGACGCGCGCGCAGCGCCGTCTGGCCCGCGGACTCCTCGCCCGAGACGTAGAGCGCCTTCACGCCCGACGCGGCGACCCCGGCGAGCGCCTGCAAGAGCAGCGTCGACTTGCCGACGCCCGGGTCGCCTCCGACGAGCACCACGCCGCCGAGCACCGCGCCGCCGCCGAGCACCCGGTCGAGCTCGCCGAGCCCCGTCGGCACGCGCATCGCCGTGTCGGCCGGGATCTCCCCGATGAGCAGCGGCCCCGCAGCCGCAGGCGACGCGCGGCGCGAGCCCCCCGACGGCGCCGTGCCGCGCTCCTCGACGAGCGTGTTCCACCCGCCGCACGACACGCACCGCCCCAGCCAGCGCACGCTCGCAGCGCCGCACGCCTGACACACGAACTGAACGACTTGCTTGGCCATGCGCGCCGGATCGGGCGCGGCGCTCACCGCGTTGCGCGCGGGCGCCGCGCGCCGGCTCGTCTCAGTAGAGGACGCCCATGTACCAGCGGAGGATCTGCGCCGCGCTCGTGTCGAGCCCGATGCCCGACGCCGCAGCCGCGCTCGTCTCGCCCGGCAGGTAGCCGAGCCCGCCGAGCGGGAAGAGCACGCCGTACTGCAGCGCGGTGAAGAAGCCCCCCATCTTGTCGGGGTTGTCGTTGAGCGAGCCGTCCTTCGACTGGAAGTAGAGCGAGAGGTCGAGCTCGAGGCCGAGGTCGCGGTGGTGGCCCGGCGTCTGGACGAACTCGCTCGCGCGGCTCCAGATGATGGCCGCGCCGCCGCCGAAGCGCTGGCCGTTCTGGCTGCGCGAGAAGTCGTAGTCGACCGACGGGCGGAAGTAATACGAGCCCTGCACGCGCGTCATGATGTTGCGGAACAGGATGAGGTCGACGCGGTAGTCGGGGTGGAAGCCGAACTCCGAGTAGGTGCGGTTGCGCGTCAGCTGCGGCTGCACGCCGCTGCCGGTGCGCGACGGGGCGAGCGAGCCCGCGCCGCCGATGTCCGGCCCGAGGTCGGGATCGCCCGAGGCCCAGCCGAAGCCGAACTGCAGCTTGAGCTTGTCCTCGACCGCCTTGAACTCGGTCTGCGTCGCGACGCCGTACTGGCGGATCTTCCAGCCGTTGTTGGCGGGGTCGCCGGTGTTCTTGTAGTTGCCCGCGCCCGCGCCCTGCGTCGAGTCGAGGTTGTCGACCGAGCCGGTGAGCATCACGGCCTCGGCCTCGAAGCGGAACTTCTTGTAGAGGACCTGCAGCCAGCCGTCCGGGATGTACGCCTTGGCGTTGCGCCGCACGTAGCCCTGCGACACCTGCGAGGTGCTCGCGCCGAGCGACGGCGCGCCGTTGCCGCCGCCGTTGACGTCGTTGGCCAGCAGCTGGTCGCGGTAGACGAAGTAGACGCCGCCGTTGACGACGGCCTCGCCGCGCGCGAGCTCGAGCTTCTGCAGCTCGGCGTTGCGCTTGCGCACGACGACGAGGACGTACTGGTTGACGTCGTCGAGCTGCGCGAGGTCGTAGGGCTGACCGCCGCCGAGCGAGGTGTGGTTGGCGCTGCTCGCGCCCTCGTTGACGAAGTCCCACGCCGCCGCGAAGTAGAGGTCGAGCGACTTGATGCCGGTCATGAACATGATCCGGTCGCTCGTCGACTGCCAGTCGCTGTCGTGGCCGTCGCCCGAGTTGGCGAGCATGCCGAGACCCCAGTGGCTGGGCATGCGGCCGAAGCGCAGCTGGCCGACGGGGGTCATGTACTCGCCCCACACGCGCTTGACCGCGACGCTGTTGCCCAGCGAGTTGACGCCCGCGGTGGGGGGCACCTGCGTCGTGTTGAACACGCCGAGCGGCACGTAGCCGCCGCGGCTGTAGGTCTGGTAGCCGCCCGTGGTGCCCGGCTGGTTGGCGTAGCCGTCGGGCGTCGACCCGAGCACCAGGTTGTCGAGCATGTCGATCTGCGAAACGATTCGCAGGTTGTCGCTGACGTGGATCTCCGGGTTGATCCGGAAGCGCATGTTGGCGCCCGCCTGCGTCTTGTCCGAGCAGGGCTGGAGGTTGGCGGCGTCCGAGCCGCACAGCTTCACGTCCTGCGGCGAGCCCTGGCGCGGCGTGTAGGCGTTGTCGGGCGGCTGCGGCCAGAGCGCGCTGTCGGGCTTGTCCACCCGACCGAGCGCGAAGTTGTGGAACAGCTCGGCGCGCACGCGGTAGTAGCCGTGCAGCTCGACGGTGGGGCGCGTGTGGCTCCACCAGTCGTCGGCGAAGACCTCGCCGGGCTTGCCGCCGATTTCGCCCGTGTTCGTGGGGCGGTCGCCGCCGACGCGCACATCGACCCCCGCGACGGTCGCGGCCGGAGGGGCAGCGGGCGCGGGAGCGGGCAGCAGCGCCGCCTTGTCGACGAGGGCGGGCGCAGGCGCCGCGACCACGCTGGGCGCAGCGGCTGGAGCCGTCGCGGGGGCAGCGGGCGCGGGAGCGGCCGTCTCGGCGCGCGCCGCGAGCGGCGCCGACACGAGGGAGACGGCCACGGAGAGCGGAGCGAGGCGCGAGAACGAGAAGGTCATGCGTGCGGTCCGGTCGAGAGGGCGGCCCACGCTCGCACCGCGCCGGGTCGGGTGTCAACGACCCATGCGCGCCCCGCGCTCAGCGATCGAGGTACGCCTCCGTCACGGCTGCGCGCAGGGCGTCGGCGCTCGCCTCGGGGAGCTTGAGCGTGCCGCCGCGCCCCTTGCGCGGCGCGATCGCCGGCGCGTTCGCGGCGAGGGCCTGCTGCGCCGTCCAGCCGGCCGAGCGGGGCAGCCCGAGCGCCCGGCGAAAGGCGTCGCCGAGCTCGATGGCGGTGGCGAACCGGGCGGACGGCTCCTTGTCGAGCGCGCGCGCGAACAGCGCGTCGATGACCGCTGGGGCCTGCGGGACGCGCGAGGTGAGCGGCGCGGCCGTCTGCTCGATCTGCGCGGCGCGCACCGCGAGCTCGCTGAGCTCGGGGCGGTCGAAGGGCGTGACGCCCGCCAGCATCTCGTAGAGGACGATGGCCGCGGCATACAGGTCGGTGCGCCCGTCCACCGTGCGGCCGAGCACCTGCTCGGGCGCCATGTACGCGCCGGTGCCGGGCAAGAGGTCGCTGTCGAGGTGCTGCGAGGCGGGCAGCTGCGCGATGCCGAAGTCGGTGAGCTTGACGACGCCGTCGCGCCGCACGAGCACGTTGGCGGGCTTGATGTCGCGGTGCACGATGCCGAGCGCGTGCGTCGCGGCGAGCGCGCCGAGCAGTTGCTGGAAGTAGTGCCAGGCGCGCGCGAAGGGCATCGCCGGCAGCCCGCCGGGGCGCGCGCGCCCGACGTGGCGCTCGATGACCGACGAAAGCGGCTCGCCGTCGATGAGCTCGACGACGATGGCGAGCCTCGGCGGCACGTCGTAGCCGCCGAGGAAGCGCACGATGTTCGGGTGGTCGAGCCGCGAGAGCGCGTGCGCCTCGCCGAGGAACATGCGCCGCACCGGCTCGCTGCCCGACAGCTCGGGGTGCAGCACCTTGAGCGCGACCTCGACCGGCGGGCGCCCCGCGAGCGGGCCGCTCGGGTGGTAGAAGAGCCATGAGCGGTACACGACTCCCATGCCGCCCTCGCCCAGCACGGCGCCGACCACGACCTGCCCCCAGCCCAGGTCGAGCCTCTCGCCTTCCCCCATTCGCGGTGAGCCCACGGCAGCACCCTAGCAAGCTTGGGGCACTTCGACCCAGCGGACGGCGCAGGGTCTGCGCCGAGGACGTTGCCCCGCCCTCACCCTTCGTGCGAACCTCCCGCCCGGCGGGGCTCGGAATCCAGGGAGCCTCGGGACCTTTTCCGACGGAGACACCAGCCCATGGGCTCACGACGCGTGCGTCACCTCTCGATCTGCTCGTCGTTCGCGCTGGTGTCGCTGGGAGCCGCGGTCGCGAGCGCCCAGGACGCCAAGAGTGGCGAGTTCGCCATCCAGAGGTTCCAGCCCGCGCCGGGCCCGCGCAACTTCCTCACCGTCGAGGGGGCGCGCACCGACGGCAAGATGGCGTTCTCGCTCGGGCTGTTCGCCAACTACTCGGCCGACCCCTTCGTCGTGCGAAGCTGTCGCACCTCGACCGACTGCGCCGATCCGAACGCGCTGCAGCACGACGACGTGCGCGTCATCGAGCACGTCGTCACCGCCGACGCGCTCGCGTCGTTCACGCCGATCCCGCGCCTGCAGATCGGCCTGCGCGTCCCCTTCACGGGGCTCGGAGGTCAGGGGCTCGAGACGAGCGGCCCGAACGCCGGGCGCGGGCTCGCGGGGGGCTTCAAGGCCGTCGGCTTCGGCGACCCGATGCTCGAGGCCAAGGCCCGCCTGCTCGGCGGGGTCACCTCGCCGGTCGTCCTCGGTGCCGGCGCGTTCGTCACCGGCCCGCTCGGTCACGCGATGTCGAGCGGCGACTACCTGGGCGACACGTCGCCGAGCGCCGGCGTGCGCGGCATCGTCGACGCGCAGATCGGCCCTGTCGGCGTGGGCGCCAATTTCGCCGGCATCTACCGCGAGGCGGGCCGCGTCGGCTCGACCGAGATCGGCCCCGAGATGCGCTACGGCGTCGCCGGAAGCTTCCGCGTCAGCCCCGTCGTGCGCGTGCTCGCCGAGGGCTTCGGCGCCACCAAGCTGTCGTCGAAGAACGGCACCAACTCGCTCGAGATCGACGCCGCCGCGCAGATCACCCCGCTCAACTCGAAGCTGACCTTCACGATCGGCGGCGGCGCCGGCGTCATCGAGGGCGTCGGCGTGCCGAAGGCGCGCGGCTTCGCCGGCATGCTCTTCAACTTCGAGCGCGTCGACACCGACGGCGACGGCCTCACCGACGACAAGGACCAGTGCCCGACGGCGCCCGAGGACTTCGACGGGTTCCAGGACGACGACGGCTGCCCCGACCCGGACAACGACCTCGACGACCAACTCGACACGGTCGACGCGTGCCCCAACACGCCCGGCGAGAAGGACCCCGACCCGAAGAAGAACGGCTGCCCCGTCGTCATCGCCGACCGCGACCAGGACGGCATCCTCGACGAGGAGGACAAGTGCCCCGACCAGGGCGGCTCCACCGTCATCCGCCGCAAGGGGGAGTTCTACGGCTGCCCCGATCGCGATCGCGACGGGCTCGCCGACGTGGTCGACAAGTGCCCCGACGAGCCGGAGGACACCGACGGCTACCAGGACGAGGACGGCTGCCCCGACCCGGACAACGACGGCGACGGCATCCTCGACAGCGACGACCAGTGCGTCGATCAGCCCGAGATCGTCAACGGCTTCCAGGACGAGGACGGCTGCCCCGACGAGGTGCCCGACCGCGACCACGACGGCATCCCCGACAACAAGGACAAGTGCCCGACGTTGCCGGAGAACTACAACGGGATCCAGGACGACGACGGCTGCCCGGACGCCGGCCCCTCGCTCGTGGACGTCGGCAAGGACCGCATCGCCATCAAGGACGCGGTCAACTTCGCCACCGACAGCGACAAGATCGTGGGCAAGAAGAGCTTCTTGGTGCTCGACTCGGTCGCCGCCGCGATGGTGCACCACCCCGAGATCTTCAAGGTCGAGGTCGCGGGCCACACCGACAACGTCGGCGACCGCGCGCACAACGTGGACCTCTCGAAGCGGCGCGCGCAGGCCGTCACGACGTACCTCGTCTCCAAGGGCGTCGACGCCAAGCGCGTGACGGCCACGGGCTACGGCCCGGACAAGCCGCTCGGCGAGAACAAGTCGGCCGCGGGCCGCGCGAAGAACCGCCGCGTCGAGTTCCTGATCCAGGAGTCGACCAAGAAGACGCCCGCGCCCGCGGAAGCCCCGGGAGGCTGAGCGACTCCCCGATGCTGAGCCTCTGGAGCGACGCGGACGCCCGCGCCGCAGTCGAACGATGGGCGCCCCTGGTCGGCGAGGATGTCGCGCTGCGCGTGTACACCTCGCGGTTGCTCGGGCGCGCGCCGTCGCTCGTGCTGCACGGCGGGGGCAACACCTCGGTCAAGTCGAGCGTCACCGAGATCACGGGGGACGTGACCGAGGCGCTCTTCGTCAAGGGGAGCGGCTGGGACCTCGCGACGATCGAGCCGGCCGGGTTCCCCGCGTGCAGGCTCCCGAGGCTGCGCCGCGCCGCAGCGCTCGGCGCCATGACCGACGAGCAGATGGTCGCCGAGCTTCGCGGCCAGATGCTCGACCCGTCGAGCCCCACGCCCTCGGTCGAGGCGCTGCTGCACGCGATCCTCGCCGCGAAGTACGTGGACCACACGCACGCCGACGCCGTGCTCGCGATCGTCGATCAGGCCGACTCCGCGCGGCTCGTCGCCGAGTGCTGGGAGGGGCGCGCGCTGCTCGTGCCCTACGTCATGCCGGGGTTCGACCTCGCGCGCGCGGTGCACGCGGTGCTGCCCGCGCTCGCGACGCACGACCTGATGATCCTCGACAAGCACGGCATCTTCACGTGGGGCGAGAGCGCGCGCGAGAGCTACGAGCGCATGATCGACCACGTCTCGCGCGCCGAGCGCTTCGTCGCCGCGCGCCGAGTGCCGCGCGTCACGGTGTCGGCAGGAGCGGACGCGAGCGGGACGGTGTCGGCAGGAGCGGGCGCCGGCGACGCGCTCGCGCGCCTCGCGCCGCTCGTGCGCGGCGCGGTCGCGGCGTGCGACCCGACGCGCGGCGACCTGCGCCCCATCGTCGCGACGACCGAGCACGCCGACCTGCTCGCGCTCTTCGCCGGCGGGGGCGAGCGCGCGTGGCTCGCCGCCGGCCCCATCACCCCCGACCACGTGATCCGGACCAAGCCGCTGCCGATGGTGCTCGCCGCCGACGCGACGGCCGAGGCGGTCGCCGCCACGACGGCCGCGTTCGGGGCGCAGTACATGGCCTACGTCGAGCGCAGCGCGCGCGCGCGAGGCCGCGAGGTCAAGCCGCTCGACCGCGCGCCGCGCGTGGTGCTCGTGCCCGGCGCGGGCGCGCTCTGCCTCGGGGCGACCGCCGCCGACGCCTGCATCGTGCGCGATCTCGTCGAGCACACCGCGGGCGTCGTGGCCGACGCCGAGGCCGTCGGCGCCTTTCGCCCCGTCGGCGAGGCCGATCTGTTCGACGTCGAGTACTGGAGCCTCGAGCAGGCCAAGCTCGGCAAGCCGAGCGCCTCGGCTCCCCTCGCCCGCCGCATCGCGCTCGTCACGGGCGCAGCCGGCGGCATCGGGCGCGCGACGGCCGCGAGGCTGCTCGACGACGGCGCGCACGTGCTGCTCGTCGACCGCGACGCCGAGAGCCTTGCGTCGGCCTGCGAGCAGCTTGGCGCGCGGGCGCGCGCTCGCGTCGCGTCGCACGTGGCCGACCTCGCGTCGCCCGACGCAGGGGCAGGCGCGGTCGCGGCGTGCGTGCGCGCCTTCGGCGGGCTCGACCTGCTCGTGTCCAACGCCGGCACGGCGCCGACCGGGCGCCTGCACGAGGCCGAGGGAGAGGCGCGCCTCGAGGAGAGCCTGCGGGTGAACCTGCTCGCCCACCAGTGGATCGCGCGCGCCTCGGTCGCGGTGATGGCTGCGCAGGGTCTCGGCGGTTGCCTGCTGTTCAACGCGTCCAAGAGCGCGTTCAACCAGGGCCCCGACTTCGGCCCCTACGCCGTGGCGAAGGCCGCTCTCGTGGCGCTCATGCGGCAGTACGCGGTCGATCTCGGGCCGCTCGGCATCCGCGCCAACGCGATCAACGCCGACCGCATCCGCACCGGG
>CAITLX010000726.1 GCA_903893335.1 uncultured delta proteobacterium
AGGACCTGCGTATCGGCGTCGAGGTAGTTGGTCCGCGCGACCTGGGGCGTCACGGGCGACGGCTCGTAGGCCCAGCCTCCGCGCGCGACCAGGCCGCGCGCGACGCGCCCCTCGACCCCGACGCGCGTGGACCAGACGTCGCGGAAGGTGGGCGCGACCGACTCGTCGTACCCGTTGTGGAACGCCGACCAGGACGCGCGCGCGACGTCGAGCGAGAGCGACACTCGCTCGGTCGGTCGGCCGACGACGCCCGCGACGAGCTCGGTCGGGTCCCAGAAGCTCGCATAGCGCAGCGGGTCGTCGGCGAGCACGCCGCCTGCGACCGTGCGGTTGTCGCCGGTCGCGATCGACTGCGCCCGCGAGCGCCACACGAGCGCGAGGCCGAGCTTGCGCCACGGGTCCACGCGCAGGCCCACGATCGGCGCGACGACCATCTGCAGGTCGCGGTCGAGGCGCACGGTGAGGTCGGTCTCGGGGTTGCCGCTGCGGCCGGCCTGGTACGTCACCGCGGTCGGCAGGGTGAGCGTCGGCACGACGACGAGGGCGGCCCCGACGTGCAGCCAGGGCCAGGGATCGCCCGCGACGCCGAACGCCATGCTCGGCCGCTCGGGGCGCGCGTCGTACACGGGCGACATCGGCGCATCGACGCGCTCCGGGACGGTGACCTGCAGCACGTGCGCGGCGGGCAGGTGCATCGAGAGGCCGACGCGGACGTGTCGCAGCCAGGCGCCGGGCAGCGGCGTGCCGACGGCGAAGCCGTAGCCACCAATCCAGCGGTCGCGCGAGGCGCGCGGCTCGCCGTCGCGCGCGAACCAGGCGCGAAGCTGGCCGATCTGGCCGCCGACGGCGACGACGGGCTCGGTCTGGTCCGCGAGCGAGGCGGGGTTGAGCACGAGCGAGCCGACGTCCCCCTCGCGCGCGGTCGCGCTGTCGGCCAGCGCGGAGACGCGCGAGGCCTCGCCGAACGCGGTGCCCCCGAGCGCGCTCGCGTCGCGCGAGGTGGCGAGCGCGACCAGGGCGAGCGAGCCGACGAGCGCGGTGCGCGCGGCGCGTGCCCTCAAGGCGCGCCCCCGTCCACCGGAGGCAGCGGGCAGTTCCCCTCGGCGTCGCGCAGCGTGATCGACACGGTGAGGTCGGCGCGCGCCTCGCCCCCCTCGTCGTTGTGCACGACGAGCCACGCGTGCAGCGGGCGGTCGCCGAGCATCGAGACGGTCAGCTTCTTCGAGTGAAAGTCGCCGTCGAGCAGGCGGTAGGCCGAGCCCGCGAACGACCAGTCGAGCTGCAACGGCGCCTCGCCCGCGGCGGGCGGGACGGGCACCAGCGTGAGGTGGCGCTGCGACTGCGTCGCGTCGAGCGTGATGCGGGTCGCGAACGCGTCCCCCTCGCAGACCGAGGTCGGGCTCGCCAGCACGACCGCCGAGGGCGTGGGAGGGGGCGGCGAGCCGCAGCCGACGGCGCACGGCGCGAGGGCCGTGATCGCGGCGAGGAGGCGTCGACGCATCTCCGAGCATCCTCGCCCGAACGCCCGCGGTTGTCAGCGGGTCATTCTCGCGCGCGGAGCGGCGCGGCGACTCGTGGTAGCCTCGGCGCGTGGCGGGCAGCAAGGGGAAGCCTGAGGCGACGCTGGTGTCGGAGTCCGACAGCCGCGAGGTTCGCACGGTCGAGTCGGGCGATACGGCGGCGCCGCCGCTCGGGAGCAGCTACCCGCCGTCTTTGCCCCCGCAGTCGCGCGCGAGCGGCGCGCTCTCGACCCGCTACCAGCTGGTCGCGGAGGTCGGGCGCGGGGGGATGGGCGCGGTGCACTGCGTCTTCGACCCCTCGCTGCGCCGCTCGGTCGCGATGAAGGTGCTCGCGCCCGAGCTGGAGCAGGACGCCTTCTCGGTGCTGCGCTTCGAGCTCGAGGCGCAGATCACCGGCCAGCTCGCGCACCCCAACGTGGTGCCCGTGCACGAGCTGGGCATCGAGCCCGGTGGCTCGCGGCGCTATTTCCTCATGAAGCTGGTCGACGGCGAGACGCTCACGTCCGTCATCCACGCCGGCGAGCTGCTGCCCTGGCACAGCGGCACGCTCGACGAGCTGCTCGGGGTGTTCCTCAAGATCTGCGACGCGGTCGCCTTCGCGCACAGCCGCGGCGTCGTGCACCGCGACCTCAAGCCCGACAACGTGATGCTCGGCTCGTTCGGGCAGGTGTACGTCATGGACTGGGGCCTCGCGGTGCTGCGCCCGTCGCACGCGAGCGTCGGCGAGCCGCTCGACGTCGCGAAGGGGACGGCGGCCCAGATCGAGTGCGTGGCGTGCACCCCCGCGTACATGGCGCCCGAGCAGGCGTCGGCCGATCTCTCGCGCCTCGACGCGCGCACCGACGTCTTCCTGCTCGGCGGCATCCTCTACGAGATGCTCACGCGCCAGCCGCCGCGCGAGTCGCAGGCCCGGCGGCCGAACGCCCTCTCGGCGCTCGATCCGGTCACGCCGCCCGAGGCGATCCACCCGACGGCGTTCCTCCCCGTGGCGCTCTGCCGCATCGCGATGCGCGCGCTCGAGATCGCCCCCGCCGACCGGTACCAGGACGTGCTGACGCTGCGGGCCGACGTCGAGCGCTTCATGCGCGGCGCCGATCGCTTCGCGCTGCGCACCTACCAGCCCGGCGAGCGGATCGTCACCGAGGGGGAGGCCGGCGACGAGGCGTTCATCATCACCGCGGGCTTCTGCGTCGCCTACAAGACGATCGAGGGGCGTCGGCGCGTGCTGCGCGAGATGGGGCCCGGCGACGTGTTCGGCGAGACGGCCGTCTTGACGCGCGGGGCGCGCACCGCGTCGGTCGAGGCGGTCGATGCGCTGCGGGTGATGGTCATCACCCGCGACTCGTTCGGCGACGAGCTCGGCGGCAACCCGTGGCTCGCGGCGTTCGTGCGCACCCTCGCCGAGCGCTTCCGCGAGACCGACGAGCGCTGCACCGCGCTGCAGCGCGCGCTCGACGAGCGCCGCTAGCGCTCACTTGTTGGTGAGCCGCTCGACGTCGTCCCAGTCGTCCGGCACGCCGTCGCGCACCAACACGCGACACGCGAGGACAAGCTGCTGCGGCACGAGATCGCGCGGCGCGCTGGCCACGCACGCCTCGAAGCGCTCGAGCGCCTCCTTCGGGCGCCGCGCGGCGTAGGCGTCGAGCCCGGCGTGCAGCCAGTCGCGGGTCGCGAGCTTGGCGTCGCGCGCGGCGGCGGGCTCGCCGTCGAGCACCTCGTAGATCGCGACGGGCTCCGTCTTGCCCACGACCTGCACGCGCGCGATGCGTCGCAGCGCGTAGCTCGACCGGTCGCGCAGGCGTGAAGCCGTGTGCTCCGAGATGAGGATCGACGCGCCGTAGCGCTTGGTGAGCCCCTCGACGCGCGAGGCGAGGTTGACCGCGTCGCCGACGACGCTGCACTTCAGCGCGTGCTGACCGCCGATGGTGGCGAGCATGACGCTGCCGGTGTTGATCCCGATGCCGGTGCGCACCACGTCGTCGCCTCGCGCGCCGCGGTCGGCGTTGTACGCGGCGAGCGCGCGCTGCATCGCCACCGCGCCCGCGACCGCGCTGTCGGCGCCGCGGTCGAACAGCGCCATCACGCCGTCGCCCAGGTAGGTGTCGACGAAGCCGCCCGAGTCGAGGATGGCGGGCTCGACCACGGCCAGGTACTCGTTGACGAACGCGAGCGTGGCCTCGGGCCCGAGGCGCTCGACGACGCGCGTGAAGCTGCGGATGTCGGAGAAGAAGATCGAGATCTCCTTCTGCACGTGGTCGCCGAGCCGGACGTCGATGATGTTGTTGCGCGAGAGCGCGCGGAGAAACTGGTAGGGCACGAAGCGCGCGTTGGCGCGCTCGATGGCGCGCACCTCGGCGAAGAGCCGCGCGTTGGTCAGCGAGATGGCCATCTGGCCGGCGAGAAGCTCGAGCGGGGCGAGGCGCGCCTCGGTGAAGGCGCGGCTCGCGACGCGGTTCTCGAGGTAGAGCAACCCGGCGAGCTTGCCCTGACGCACGAGCGGCAGGCAGAGCACGCTGCGCGGCGACGCCGTCGCCATGTAGGGGTCGGTGCCGCGCACCGAGGGGGCCTGGGCGTCGTCGACGACCACCGCCTGCGAGGTGCGCCGCACGTAGTTGACCACCGTGCCGGGCACGATGCCGCGCGCGATCGCCTCGTCGAGCGCGAGGTGCTCGGTCACGACCTCGTCCTGCCCGGCGGTCGCGCGGGCGACGATGGTGGCCGAGTCGCCGTCGCAGGCCACGAGCATGCCGAGATCGGCGCCGCCATTCTCGAGCACGATCGTCATCATCTTGCGCACGAGCGCGTCGAGCTCGACCTCGCCCGAGATGGCCTGGCTCGCCTTGAGCACGCTCGCGACGTCGAGCGAGAGTCCACCCTGCTCGGTGGTCGTCGTGGCCGTGTGCGTCACGCGGCGCGACGAGAGCGGACCGGGCGCGAGGGACGCTCCCTGCGCGATGCGCGAGGCGGGCGACGAGGGGAACCCCGCCCCACGCGCGAACGGGCCGTGCTGGCGCTCGAGGTGCTCGGCCTTCGCGCGTGCGCCCCACATCGACCAGGCGTGCGCGGCGCGGGCGTAGCCGGCGCGCGCCGTCTCGTGCTCGTCGTCGGCCGTCCACACCTCGGCGAGCAGCTCGAGGAAGAGCGCCTCCTCGAGCTCGTTGCCGTGCGTCTGCGCGAGCTCGGCCGCGCGGCGGAGCGCCTGGCGGGCGGTGCGGAGATCGCCGCGCGCGCGGGCGACGAGGCCGCGCGTGGCGGTCGCCTTCGCGAGGTGGTTCTCGGGCGCGTGCTCGGCCCACTTCTCGAGCTGCGCGAGCTGAGCGTCGAGGCGCTCGAGCAGCGGCGCGCGCGCGGCGTCGTCGGAGCGAGCGGCCTTGGCCGAGCGCCAGATGGAGTCGATGAGCAGCACGGTGGGGACGTGCAGCGTCGAGACCATGCTCGGAAACCAGGGGTCGAGCTCGCCGGCGAGCGCCTCGGCGCGCTCTTCGTCGCCGAACTGCACCGCGAGGAGCATCGCGTGGAACAGCGCGTTCGCGACGCCGAACGCGTCGCCTGCGGCCTGGTGCACCGCGACCTGCGCGCGCAGATCGTAGTCCGACGCAGGCTCGACGAGCAGGCCCGCGTCGGGGCACAGGCCCATCAGGCAGCGCATCGCGACGTGGCCGGCGCGCGCGTAGCCGAGCGCGGTGGCCTGCTTGACCTGCGCGATGGCGGCGACCGAGCCGGCCGTCTCTCGCTCGAGCGCCTCGAGCGGGCGACCCGAGAAGAAGCCGTGGAAGACGGCCATCATCAGCGCCCAGCCCGAGAACTCGAGGTCGCCGGTCTCGAGGCCGATGCGGTAGATGGGGAAGAACGACTCGTACGTCTCGCGCGCCGGTCGGCACCAGTGGCGCACGTAGCAGGCGTCGATGTAGCGCGTGCGCGCCTCGAACTCCTTCGCGCCGAAGCGATCGACGAGGCGGATGGCGAGCTGGCCGAAGGCCGACGCGCCGGGGATGTCGCCGACGACGCCCGCGAGGATGATGCCGTAGCAGGCGTACGCGTAGGTGGACGCGCCGGTGTTGCCGAGCGTCGCCGAGAGCGCCACGCCCTTCATCGGCACGAGGGGGAAGAGCGCGGGGCGCGCGACGTAGGTGGCCGACGTGATGCGCTGCAGGATGCGGATCGCGGCGCGCTTGCCCGCGTCGGAGAGCTCGGGAAGCTCGTAGAGCGCGTCGGCCGAGCGCCCGCCGACGGCTGCGGCCGTCTCGCCGATGGCGGCGCCGACGTCCTCGGGCGTGGGCGCGGCGGGGAACTCGACGCCGAGCTCGCGCAGGATGGCGAGCGCCGTGTCGATGGCCTCGGCCAGGCGGTTCTGCCCGATGTAGGCCTGGATGCGGACCTCGGCCACGCGCACGCGATCGACCAGCTCGCGGGCGCGCGACTCGACCTCCGCGGCGTGGCGCTCCATCAGCTCGTACTCGCCGGTGAGGTACGCGGCCTCGGTGAGGTGCAGGTGCAGCTCGAGCGCGAGCTCGTACGCGTCGTCCCACGCGCGTTCGCCGGCGAAGGCTCGCGCCAGGGTGAGGTACTCGAGCGCGGGGCGGTAGCCCGCGCTCGCCTTGGCGCGGCGCCCCGCCTCGAACGCGAGCTCGGCGAAGCGCCGTCGCTCGGCGGGCTCGAGCACGAGCGCGTGGCCGATCGCGATGTGGCCCACGACGTCGAACACGCGGTCGTGCAGCTCGGCGGGAGGCAGGTGCGAGAGCAGCTGCCGCGCGATGGAGAGGTGCAGCGCCGGGCGCTCGTCGACCGAGACCAGGACGTAGGCCGCCTGCTGCACGCGGTCGTGCAGGAAGCGGTAGACGACGCGCTCGTCGATGGCCGTCGCCGTGTCGGCGTCGAGGCGCGCGTCGACGAACTTGTAGTCGCCCCCCACCGGCACGACGAGCCCCTGCGTGAGCGCCTCGGCGAGCCCCTGCGCGGCCTCGATGGGGTGGCGCTCCATCGCGATGGCGAGCGTGCGCAGATCGAACGTGTTGCCGATGGCGGCGGCGGCCCGCAGCGCGCGCTGCGTGGCCTCCGTGAGCGTCCGCAGCTTCTGCACCGTGAGATCGACGACGTTGTCGGTGAGGCCCGCGGCGGCGATCGCGTCGAGGTCCCACGTCCAGCGGTGCTTGGCCGGGTCGAAGCGGACGGCCCCGCGGTCGTGCAGCGCGTGCAGGAACTGCCCGAGGAAGAAGGGGTTTCCCCCCGTCCTCGCGTGCGCGAGCGTCGCGAGCGCGTCGGCCTCGCCGCGACCGCGGGCGAGGGCGTCCTCGACGAGCCGCGCGACGTGGTCGAGCCCGAGCGGTGCGAGCGAGATCGTCTCGATGTCCGCGCCCTGCGCGCGCATGCGGTCCACGCTCAACATGAGCGGGTGCGACGCGTCGACCTCGTTGTCGCGGTACGCGCCGACGCACAGGATGTGCGCCGTGTCGGGGTCGGTCATGAAGCGGCCGAGCAGCGTGAGCGACGGGAGGTCGGCCCACTGCAGGTCGTCGAGGAAGAGCGTGAGCGGGTGCTCGGCCGAGGCGAACGCGCGCACGAACGCCTCGAAGGCGAGGTTGAAGCGGTTCTGCGCCTCGGCCGCGGAGAGGTCGGGCACCGGCGGCTGGCGGCCGATGACGTGCTCGACCTCGCCGATGACGTCGACGATGACCTGGCCGTTGGGGCCGAGCGCCGCGAGGATGCCGTCGCGGTAGCGCGCGAGCACGTCGGCCGGCTCGGCGAGGAGCTGGCGCACGAGGCTGCGGAACGCCTGGATGAGCGAGGCGTACGGGACGTTGCGCGCGAGCTGATCGAATTTCCCCGAGATGAAGTGGCCGCGGCGCTCGACGATGGGGCGATGCACCTCGTGCACGAGCGACGACTTGCCGATGCCCGAGTAGCCGGCGACCAGCAGCAGCGTGCGCCCGCCAGCGGCGACGCGGTCGAACGCCGCGAGCAGCCGCGCGCGCTCGCCCTCGCGCCCGTACAGCTTCTGCGGGAGCTGGAATCGGTCGAGCCGGTCGGTCGAGCCGAGCTCGAAGCGGCTGACGCTGCGGCTCTCGCGCAGCTC
>CAITLX010000727.1 GCA_903893335.1 uncultured delta proteobacterium
GAACCCCTGCCCCAGCTCGTTGAGCGTCGTCGCCTCGGCGTCGCTGCCGGCGAGCCCGGGACCGTTCGCGACGCCGTCGGGCGCGTGCGCGTCGAACAGCAGGTCGGCGCCGTCGAGCGCGAGGTCGACGTGCAGCCGCGTCGTGCCGTCGACGGGGTCGACGAGGTCGAGCGACGCCGACCGCGCGTCGTAGGTCGCGGCGACCACGCGTGACGCGTGGTGCCAGGGGGCGTCCTCGCCGCCTGCGTGGTCCCAACCCTCGACGACGAGCGGCTTCCAGGTCGTCGTGCGGTGCGTGACGCCGAGCGAGCCGTAGGCGCGCGTCGCGTCTCCCGCCACGACGACGTCGTCGCCGAGCGTCTCGAGCACGACCTGCCCTGAGGCGTCGAGGACCCGCAGCGAGAAGGGCGCGGTCCTGACCTCCACGCTCGCGGCGTCGGAGCGGAGCGTGAACGAGGCGGGAAGCGCCCCCGCGGCGGCGTCGGTCGGCGTCGACGAGCTGCAGGCGGCGAGCGCGCCCGCGACGAGCGCGAGCGTGAGGGGCGAGGAGCGCATGCGCGCTACGCTCGCGCGCCGCGCGGGGGCGCGTCAACGTCCGCGCGGGAACTGGAAGACGACCTCGCCCTTGCGCACGAGCCCGAGCTCGTCGCGCGCGATGCGCTCGACGGCCGAGGGGTCGTCGCGCAGGTGCTGCACGCCGCCGCGCAGCCGTTCGATGTGCCTGCCCAGCTCGCGGTTCTCCGCCTGCACCAGGTCGAGCTCGTGCG
Organism: uncultured delta proteobacterium; assembly: GCA_903893335.1. GTDB lineage: Bacteria > Myxococcota_A > Polyangia > Polyangiales > Polyangiaceae > CAITLX01. The sequence continues at coordinate 768 of CAITLX010000727.1, forward strand.
AGAGCTGGCGGAGGCGCGGGAGCCCCTGCGGCGCGAAGATGAGCACCGGCGCGCCGACGACCGCCACCACGAGGATGCCGATGGGGAGCACCCGCTCGAAGAAGCTACCGACGGAGGGCATGCGGGTCGGAGCCTCGCACGGCTCGCACGCGCGTTCCCAGTAATCCGCGCCCCGCGCCGGTTCGGGTAGAGTCCCGACCGGTGGACGCGCGACGCGTACGGTGGTGGGGGCTCGGGGCGAGCGCGGCAGCGGTCGCCGCCGTCCACGCGCGCGCGCTCGGCAACGCGCCCCTGCTCGACGACCTCCCGCTGGCGACGAAGAACCCCTTCCTGCGCGGGCTGGGTGGCCTGGCCGCGCTCTGGACGCACGACCTGTTCGCGGCCTCGGGCAAGGGGGAGCCGAGCGAGTACTACCGCCCCGTCGGGACGACCTCGCTGTGGCTCAACCGGCTCGCAGGCGGCTCCGCGACCGCGTTTCACGCGGGCAACGTCGCGCTGCACGTCGCCACCTTCGTGCTGCTGGCGTGGCTCGCCGAGCGCCTGCTCTCGACGCGCCGGGAGGGCCCGCCCGGGCTCGCCGCGACGGGCGGCGCGCTGCTCTTCGCCCTCGCGCCGCTGGCGACCGAGGCGGTCGCCTGGATCGCGGGCCGCTTCGATCTGCTCGCGACGACGCTCGTCGTGCTCACCGCTGCGCTGCACGCGCGGCGCGGCGCGCGCGCGACCGCGGTCACGGTCGCGTCGTTCGCCGCCGCGCTCGGAACGAAGGAGGTGGCCGTCGTCGCGCCGCTGCTGCTCCTGCTCGAGGAGGCGCTGCTGCTCGGCGGCGTGCGACGCGCCTCGCTGCCGCGCTACGCGGCGATGATCGCGGTCGTGGGAGCGTACGCGGCGCTGCGCGCGGCGCTCGGCATCCACGCGCCGCCGCTGGGCGTGCCGCTGGGCACCCTCGTCGCGGGGGGCGCCGGCGTGGCCGCGCGCTTCCTGCGCCTCGCGGTCGCGCCGACCGACCTCGACCCCTTCGCCGAGTGGTCGCCCCCGAGCCTGGCGCTCGTCGGCGCGCAGCTGGCGCTGCTCGTCGCGCTTACCCTCGCAGCGCTCGCGCTCGTTCGTCTGCGACCCGCGTCGCGCCCGGCGCGCCTGGCGTGCTTCGGCTGGCTCTGGCTGCTCGTCGCGCTCGTGCCAGCGGCGCCCGTGTGGCCCGCGCTGGGGAGCGTGGGGGATCGCTACGCCTACCTGCCGCTCGTGGGGCTCGCGCTCGTCGCGGCCGCCGCGATCGACGCGGTCGCGTCACGCTCGCTCGCTGCGCTCCAGGCGAGCGTGGCGCTCGTCGCGCTCGCTTCGGCGGCCGAGGCGCTCGGCACGGTGCGCAGGCTGGGCGACTGGCGCGACGCGCCCACGCTGTTCGCCGCGAGCGTCGCGGCGCACCCGGGCGGCTGCTACGCGCCGTCGCAGCTCGGGTCGCTCGCGGCCGAGGCCAACCGCCTCGACGAGGCCGACGAGTGGCTCGCGCGCGCACGCGCCGCTTGCCCGCGCGACTGGCGCACGCTCACCGCCACCTGCTTTCTCCGTCTGCGTCAGGGGCGCGACGACGAGGCCGAGGTCACGTGCCGCGAGGCCACCGCGCGCAACCCGACCAACCCGCGCGCCTGGGCCAACCTCGCGACGGCGTACGTGCACCGCGGCGCGTGGCCTCCGGCGCTCGCAGCCGCCGAGCGCGCCCTCGAGGTCAAGCCGCGGTACGCGGAGGCGCACTTCCTCGCGGCCCTCGCGGCCGCGAACCTGGGCGACCTGCCGAACGCAGCCGCGCAGGTTGGAGCGGCGCTCGCGATCGACCCGGCGCACCGCGGCGCGAACGACCTCGCTGCGCAGCTTCGGCGACGCGGCGTCGCGTTCTGAGCGCGGCGTCAGCGCGGAGGCGGCGCGTCCGCGGAGCCGGCAGGGCGCGCCCCGCTGTCGCGCAGCTTGGGCAGCTTGATCGGGCGCCCCTCGAGGTCGCTCGTGGCCCCCGTCGCCGCGTCGTAGCGCCCGACGATCGGCTCGTAGGCGTGCAGACACCGCGCGAAGTAGACGGGGCGGTCGCCGGCGAAGCGCGCCACCACCGCGGCGTCCTTCGCCCTCGACTCGTGGCGCGCGAACAGCACGGCGTCGTCGAGGTCGGGAGACGCCATCGGCGGCCAGGCCACGGCGCTCTGGTCGGGGTCGTCCCCCTTGAGCACGAACACCAGCGCGCGCGCGATGCCCCGGTCGGCGACCGCCTGCTCGCAGCGCCCCGCGTCGTCGGCCTGGCGCCCCAGCTCGGCGACCTCCGAGGGCCAGAACGTGCCGCACGCGACGAGCGTCTGCGCGACGAGCGCCGCGGGCACGAGGCGCGCGAGCGCACCGGCGCGCTCGCGCAGCCGGTCGTGCAGCACCACGGCGCCGAGCGCGAGCCACCCGATGAGCACCGGCAGCAGCGGCACGTAGTAGAGGGGGCCGGTCGTCATCACGCCGGCGCTCGCGTAGAGCGCGTAGGCCAGGGCATAGACGACCGCCACCACCGCCGGCGCCGCGAGCTGTCGGCGGCGAGGCGACGCGCCGACGGCTGCGACGGCAAGCGCCAGCCACGGCAGAGGCGTCCCCGTCGTCCAGAACGCGAGGCGCACGGCCGACACGACCGTCTTCGCCGCAGCCACCGCGGGCGTGTGCGGCGTGCCGAACGGGCCGGCGCCGAAGCCGAACGTCTTCCAGCCGTGGCCGTCGTTGAACATCCAGTAGCCGGAGTGCAGCGCGTCTCCCGAGACGGCCCGGTTGAGCAGCGGGTGCAGCGAGGCGAGCGCGAGCGCGATCGCCACGCCCGGGAGCGCGCGCCACGCGACGACGGCCACCGCGCGGCGATCGTGCAGCGCGAGCACCAGCGCGGCGCCTCCGAGCAGCACGAGGTGGTCGAAGGGCCTCGCGTGCGCCGCCAGGCCCGTCGCGACACCGAGCGCGAGCGCGGCGCGCAGCGAGGGGCCGCGCGCCAGCACGACCAGCGCCCAGAGCGCCGCAGCGCCGCACGC
>CAITLX010000728.1 GCA_903893335.1 uncultured delta proteobacterium
ACCTGCTCGAAGCGCTCCTCCGGCCCTGCGCCGCACCGCGTCGAGGCCACGGGTGCGCACCGGCGCACAGGCGCCGCCCTGCGTCGCGGCGCTCGACGCGCGCCTTCCCCCTCGCGCCGGACGACTCCGAGCGAGGCGAGCGCACCGCGCTCGCTCACGTCGCGCGACCGCCTCCTACTCGTCACCCGCGCGCGGTTGCGATACGGTGCGCCAAACACCTCGCTTGGAGCTTCTTCGCATGTCCTCGGTCCGCTTCGCCGCGTCGGTCGGTTCACTCGCGCTCCTCGTCGCCACCGCGGCGGCCTCCTGCGCGACGGGCGTCAACGCCGACCCGGTGGAGTCCGGCGGCGCCGGCGGCACGGCCGGGTCCGGCGGCAAGGCAGGCACGGGCGGCACCGCCTCCGACGCCGGTGGCGACGCCGCGAAGGACGCCAAGGTCGACGCCCCCAAGGACGCAGCGAAGGACGGCACCGGAGGCACGGGCGGCACCGTCGGCGACGCGGGTTGCACCGCCATGCAGAAGAACTGCAACGGCTTCTGCATCGACCCCGACCCGACGTTCGGCTGCCTCGACCCCACGCCCTGCGACCAGGCGTGCCCCGACGCGCCGCTCAACGCGACCACGACGTGCAACGCGACGTCGGGCCTCTGCGACTACGAGTGCAAGCTGCCGTACCTCAAGCCCGACGGCGGCGCGGCCGACGGCGGGCTCGCCTGCGAGCCCCCCCCGCCCCCGCCCTCGTGCTGCGACGACAGCGACTGCACCGGAGGGCTGCTCTGCGACGGCGGCACCTGCAAGCTCAACGCCCTGTCCGACCCCTACTGCGGCAACGCCGAGTGCGCCGCGTTCTGCGACTACCAGCAGGGCTACGCCTGCGGCTCGCACCCGGGCGAAGGCGGCGTCAGCGAGGCCGGAGCGGGCCGCGGCGGCACCTGCGTGCTGCAGATCTTCATCTGGCAATGCACCTGCAACTGAGCGCGTCCGCCATGCGACGCCCCCTGCTCGCGGCCCTCGCCCTCGCCGCTGCCGCGTGCTCGGCCACGGGCGGAGGCTCCGCGGTGCGCGGCGGCACGGGCGGGGCGGCGCTCGACGCCGGCCTCGGCGACCCGGACGCCGACATCGCGCTCGACGGCGCCATCGACCTCGACGCAGCGCCCGGCGACGGCGCCGCCGCGCAGGTCGCCGAGGTGTTCGGCCACAGCGAGCGCACGCTCTACCGCCTCGACCCGACGACCAAGGCGGTCAAGCAGGTCGGCTCGTTCAACCCTCCCGAGTCGGTCATCGACATCGCCCTCGACAAGCAGTCCAACCTCTACGCCACCAGCTTCTCCGGCCTGTGGAAGGTCGACAAGGCGACGGCGAAGCTGACGCTGGTCAAGCCGGGCAACTACCCCAACTCCCTCTCCTTCGTGCCGGCCGGCACGGTCGACGCCAACGCGGAGGCGCTCGTCGGCTACGACGGCTCGACCTACGAGCGCATCGACCCGGCGAGCGGCGCCATCAGCACCATCGGCACGCTCGGCGGCGGCTTCACGTCGAGCGGCGACATCGTCTCGGTCATCGGCGGCCCGACCTACCTCACGGCGCACGGCCCCGGTTGCGACACGGGCGACTGCCTGCTCGAGGTCAACCCCGCTACCGGCGACCTCGTGAAGAACTGGGGGTCACTCCCCTACGCGAGCGTGTTCGGCCTCGCGTTCTGGGCGGGCTCCGTCTACGGCTTCGACGACGGCGGCGACATCTTCGAGATCCAGTTCCTCCCGGGCAACCCGAAGCCGACGACGACGCCGATCCCCTTCGCCGGCGCGCTCGGCCTCTCGTACTGGGGCGCAGGCTCGACGACCTCCGCGCCCGTCTCGCCCGTCCACTGACGCGCGCCACGCGCGGCTCACCGCGCCCCGCGGGGGCGCGCAGGCGCTGCGAAGCGACCGTCCCAGTCCGATTCCGCGATTTCCTCCTCCGCGGCGCCGTAGTACATCTGCGCGGACATGCGCCGTCTCCGCCTCGACCTCGCCGCGCTCTCCGCGCTCGTCCTGCTCGCGGCCCCCGCCGCCGCCGCACCGAAGGACGCCGCCGCGCGCAAGCTCGACGACGCCGCGATGACGCAGGACTACCTCGTCGCCAAGCTCGGCGACGCCCGCAAGAAGCTCGAGAAGGCGCTCGCGGCCTGCGGCGAGTCGGCCTGCTCTCCCGAGGTGGCCGCGCACCTGCACCTGCACCTCGGCATCGTGTACCTCGCCGACGGCAAGCGTGACGAGGCGCGCGCCGCGTTCGTCGAGGCGCTCAAGGTGCTGCCCGGCGTGCAGCCCGAGAAGGACCTCGCGAGCATCGAGGTGAGCGAGGTCATGCGCGAGGCCGAGGCCGGCGCGGGGCGCCGCGGCCCGAAGAACCAGGTCGTGCACGCCCCCGTCACCGAGCAGACCGTGCGCACACCGGTGCCGGTCTACGTCGAGCTCCCCGAGGACGCCGGCGCGAAGAAGGTCGTGCTGCGCTACCGCGGCGTCGACACCGAGACGTGGGAGACGGCCCCCATGAAGCAGGTCGCCGCGGGCTGGGGCGGAGAGATCCCCTGCCACGCGGTCGCCAAGAAGGGCGAGGCTCGCTACTTCGTGCAGGCGCTCGACGCCCACGGCGACGTCGCCACGACGGCCGGGTCGCGCGCCGAGCCCTTCGTCGTCGCCATCAAGAAGGAGATCGCGTCGCCCCCGCCGCACCAGCCCGGCGAGGCGCCTCCCGACGTCTGCTCGCGCGACGAGGTCGCCGAGTCTCGCGCCGCGGCCACCACCGGCGGTCACGGCGCGAAGGCCGCCAAGCCCGCAGCCGACGAAGCGCCCGCCCCGCCGCCGGTCGAGGAGCGCTCCTGCGAGCAGACCTCCGACTGCAACGACGGCGAGAAGTGCGAAGCCGGCGTCTGCCACGCACCGCCTCCCGCCATGAAGAAGGTCTGGCTGAGCTTCGCCGTCGAGGCCGACTTCGCCTACGCCTCGGGCGTCGACGTCTGCACCCCCGACAGCCAGGCCAACAACGGCTACATGTGCGTGCGCGACATCGGCGACGGGCCCGAGACGTACCACGGCTCGCCGATCCTCGGCATGGGCGACAAGGTGCCCGGTCAGCTCGCGGTCCACACCGCGCGCATCCTCGTCGGCGCCGACTACGTCGTCACGTCCAACCTCTCGGTCGGCGCCCGCGCGGGCTTCGCGTTCGGCGGCGGCCCGCAGGCCGACACCGACAGCCACGGCTTCCT
>CAITLX010000729.1 GCA_903893335.1 uncultured delta proteobacterium
AGCAGGGTCGTCTTGCCCGCCCCCGTCGGGCCGACGACGGCCACCAGCGCGCCGGGCGCGGCCTCGAAGCTCGTGGTCGGCAGGTCGAGGCCCTGCCGCAGCACCCCGACGTCGCACACCTGGAGCAACGCGAGCGGCCAGCGCCGCGCGGCGGCGCCGAGTTGCGGAGCGGACGCAGCCGCCGCCTCCGGTGTCCCGGGATCGAACGCCACGGGCAGGAGCCACGCGAGCGCCACCTCGCCTCGACCGAGGGCCGCGCGCGCGTCGCCCAGGTCGCGCAGCGGCCGGTACGCGAGGAAGAACGCCGCCGCGAACGACGCGAGCGTGCCGTCCGCGAGCGAGACCCCCGCGGCGCGCGCGGCGCCGACCGCCACGACGAGCGCGGCGACGGCGAGCACCTCGTTGGCCGCCGAGAGCGCGGCGCGTGCCCCCTCGACGCGCGAGGCGGCGCGCGCCACCTCGCCTCCGGTCTCCTCGAGCAGCCGACCGACCCGCTCGCCCGCGCCGTAGGTGCGCCAGAGGTCGATGTGCCGCACCAGCTCGTCGACCCCCTCGTGCAGCCTCCCGAGCAGCTCGAGCGACCGGCCATGCGCGCCCCGCCACGCGCGCCGCACCCGCCCGAGCAGCCAGGCGAAGGGCACGAGCACCAGCACCGCCCCGACGAAGAGCCTCGGGCTCAGCCACGCGAGCGCCCCCGCCAGCGGCACGAGCTGCGCCGACGCGCGCGCCAGCGAGAGCAGCCCCTCGTCGACCCCGCGCTCGACGTCGCGGACCGCCAGCGTCAGTCGGGCCAGCACGGCCGGGCCAGGCCGGGCTGCCCCACCCTCGAGCAGGCGCCGGGCCAGCTCGACCCGCAAGCGATTGCCGACCCCCTGGGCCCACCGCGACTGCGCTGTCGCGCTCACGGTCGCCGCCACCCCCTTGACGGCGACCGCGACGAACCCAACTTGCAACACTTGCCTCGCGTCGACCGGGGGCAGCAGCGGCAACCACCGCTCGAGGCCGCGCGGGCCGACCGCGAGCACCTTTCCAAGCCCCCCCACGGCCAGCGCCACCGCCCCCTGCGCCAGCGCGTGAACGCCCGAAGAAACGACGAAAAGCGACACCCAGCGCGGCTCGCGGAGCACTTCTGCCCGGGCCCGTCCGTACAAAGTCGGGGGCAGCGACGAGCGGCGCACCGAGTTCATCGTTAAGTTGCTCTCATCCAAGCGATCATCCGATGCTGCGCCCCCCATTTTCCAGAATCGTCGGCCACGGGGCCACTGCGAGCAGCCTCCGCAGGCCGCCCGAGGCGGCACGGGGCTTGCGTCACCCCCCAGCGTCCGCTACCGCGCCGCGGGGCGAGGTCTTCCGGCTCCCGGGCCTCCTCGCCAGAAAGTCTCATTACTTCCACACGTAGCACCTCACGTCGCCTCCCCGCCGCCTCTTGCGGGAATGACTCCTCGTCCGCACAAGTTGCAAGGTCGTCCACGCCGTGCAGCGATGAAACCACCCCCCCACCGTCTGGAATCTGCACGAAACCAGCCGGTCCCGCACCTTAGGGTGCAGGGAGCCATCATGTCCGACTCGAACCACCGTACCTCCGCCGCCACCAACCTCGCCGCGCTCGACGACGACGCGAGCGACGCCACCGTCGTCCGCGCGTCGGCCAAGTCCGCGCGCCCGGCCGACACCGAGGCAGACGAGGACTTCCCGGCCGAGCTCGGGGCCGACGCCGCGAGCGAGCGCGAGACCAAGAGCGAGGCGCGCGAGCAGCCGACGCCGCAGGAGCTCCGCGCCATCGAGGAGGGGGGCGGCGACTCCATGCTCGCGCGCTACTTCCGCGACATGGCGGCCCACCAGGTCATGGGCCCCGACGAGGAGCTGCAGACGGCCAAGGCGGTCGAGCAGTCCGAGGTCGATCACTGGACGGCGCTGCTCTCGTTCCCCCCCACCGCCGAGCTCGTGCTCGACGCGGTCGAGGACGAGATCCGCAAGGCCAACGACCCGGAGCTCAAGACGCCCGCGCTGCCCGAGCTGCGCAAGCTCGCCAAGGCGATGCGCGCGCGTCGCCCCAAGCCCACCGCCGAGCAGGAGAAGAAGTGGGCGACGCTCTCCGCGCAGCTCGCGCGGTCGATCCGCCTGCCCGACAGCGACCGGCTCTGGATGGCCCGCGCCGGCGCCATCGCGCGCGACGTCGTGCGCGAGCCCGACCCGGACGACGAGGCGAAGGCCTCGCGCTCGGTGCTCACCGTCACCATCGCGTACCGCAAGTACCTCGAGCGCGTCGAGCGCACCTTCGCCGTGCAGCACAGCGCGAAGAACCGCTTCGTGAAGGCCAACCTGCGCCTCGTCGTGTCGATCGCGCGCCGCTACAACCGCGGCCGCCTGCCGCTCATCGACCTCATCCAGGAGGGCAACATCGGCCTGATGAAGGCCGTCGAGCGCTTCGACCACACCCGCGGCTACCGCTTCTCGACCTACGCGTCGTGGTGGATCCGCCACGCGATCAGCCGCGCGCTGGCCGACAAGGGGCGCGCGGTGCGCATCCCGGTGCACATGCTCGACACGTACAACCGCGTCGCGCGCACCACGCAGGCCATCATCGCGCGCGTCGGCCGCGAGCCGACCATCGAGGAGCTCGAGAAGGAGACGGGCATCCCGCGCGAGAAGCTCGAGAAGGTGAAGGACTTCTACGCCGAGACGCCCTTCTCGCTCGACCGCCCGGTCGGCGACGAGGACGGCCGCCGCTTCATCGACTTCCTGCAGGACGAGAACGCCGAGTCTCCGTACGAGACGCTGGCGAACACGAAGTGGGCCGACGAGGTCCGCCGCCTGCTCGACACCCTGACCCCCATCGAGTCGCGGATCATCCGCTGGCGCTTCGGCCTCGACGACGAGGACGAGCTCACGCTCAAGGAGATCGGCGACAAGTACAACCTGTCGCGCGAGCGCATCCGTCAGCTCCAGGAGCAGGCGCTCGGCAAGATCCGGCGCCAGATGCGCGACTTCTGACGACGACGAAGCCCCCGGAGACGGGGGCTTCGCTGTTTCACGCGATCCCGAAGCGGGGCTTCGCTGTTTCAGGCGATCCCGAAGCGGGGCTTCGCTGTTTCAGGCGATCCCGAGAGGGGGCGAGGTATCCTCCCGTCCCCATGCGCAACGCCCCTCGCTTCACCTCGCGCCGCCCCTCGCTCGCCCTCGCCGCCGTCGCGGCGCTGGTCGGCGGCTGCAGCGCCTCGGACGCCTCGCCCGAGCCCGCGGGCGCCAGCGCCGACGCGGGAGGCACCGCGGGCCGCTACCACGTCGAGGGGGGCACGATCCGCGACGAGCTAGGGCACAGCCTGCTGCTGCGCGGCGTCAACGCGCGCATCGAGGGGGTCTTCGACAGCACGTTCGAGGGGGACCGCCCGGCGACCGTGCGACCCATCGCGTTCGGCGACGACGACGCGGCGACGATGGCCGCGTGGGGCTTCAACCTGCTGCGGCTCGCCATCAACTGGAGCGGCGTCGAGCCCACGCGCGGCCAGTACGACGAGGCCTACCTCGCGCGCGTGCGGGCCGTCATCGACCTGTGCGCGCGCCACGGCGTCTACGTCGTCGTCGACTTCCACCAGGACGGCTACAGCAAGTGGATCGGCCAGGACGGCGCGCCGCTCTGGGCGGTGCTCCCGCCGCCCGACCCGACCAAGCAGAGCTACGACAGCCACACGAGCATCGAGTCGATCACGGCGTTCTTCAGCCATTTCTGGCCCAACGACGAGGGGCTGCAGGACGCCTACGCGGCGGCCGTGGCGCACACCGCCGCCGCGCTGGCGGGCGCCGAGAACATGGTCGGCGTCGAGCTGATGAACGAGCCGGTCGCGCTCGACTGGAGCGCGCTGCTGCCGCTGCACCACCGCGTCACCGCAGCCGCGCGCGGCGCGCTCGCGGGCAAGAAGCTCTGGTTCTTCGAGCCCCCGGGCACGCGCAACCAGCTCGACGAGGCGCCGCTCGCCCCCGAGCCGTTCCCCGAGGCCGACGCGGTCTACTCGCCGCACATCTACACCAACACGTTCAGCACCAAGCCGGGCACCACCGTCGAGACCAGCTTCGCGGCAGCCGACGCCGAGGCGGCCTCGTGGAACGCAGCGCTCTTCGTCGGCGAGTGGGGGGGCAACCCCGACGACGTCGGCTCGCCCGAGTTCTTCCAGCGCCACGTCGACCAGCAGAACGCGCACCTCGCGAGCAGCGCGCTCTGGGTGTGGAAGGAGGACGGCCCCTGGGGCATGTTCTCCGGCGCCGGCGAGCCCACCGTCTGGACGCCGCGCCCCGCCGCGCAGCGCTCCATGACGGGCCCGTTCCCCGCCGAGGTCGACGGCCGCCTCACCGCGCTGACCTTCGACCGCGCGACCGCGACCGCCGTGGCCGAGGTGGCCCTCGCGGGCGCGGGCAAGGTGCTCTGGACGGTGCCGCTCGCCTGGTACCCGAACGGCGCGGTCGCGCGCTGCGGCGACGCCGAGGTGGCCGGCGACGCGAGCCTGCCCGGGCGTCTGGCCGTGGTCTGCCCGCTCGCGACCGCGCGCGTCGAGCTGCGCGCGAAGTGAACGCCGCGCACGCCCTCGCGCTCGCCGCCGCGGGCGCGGCAGCGGGCGCGATCAACTCGGTCGCGGGGGGCGGCACGCTGATCTCGTTCCCCGCGGCCATGGCCGTCGGGCTCCCGCCGCTCGTCGCGAACGCGACCAACGCCGTCGCGCTCGTGCCCGGGTCGATCGCGTCGGCGTGGGGCTACCGGCGCGAGCTCGCGAAGGACGCCGCCGTCGTGCGCGCGTTCGCGCCCCCCATGCTGCTCGGGGGGCTCGGCGGGGCCGCGCTGCTGCTCGCGACGCCCGCGCGCGTGTTCGACGCGATCGTGCCCGCGCTCGTGCTCTTCGCCACGCTGCTGTTCGCGGCGCAGAACCTCCGCCGACCCACTCCGGCCTCGGCCGACGCCGTCGCGTGGGAGCTGCCTCGGCGCCCGCTCGTCGCGCTCGCCGCGCAGTTCGCCGTCGGGCTGTACTGCGGCTACTTCGGCGCCGGCCAGGGCATGATGATGCTCGCGCTGCTCGCGTCGGTCGGCGGACGCGACGTGCACCGGATGAACGGCGTGAAGAACGTGCTCGCCGCGCTCGGCAACGCGGTCGCCGGCGTCGTGTTCGCCGCGTCGGGCGCCATCGACGCGCGCGCGGCGGCGGTGCTCGCCGTCGGGGCGATCGCGGGGGGCTGGGGCGGCGCCGCGCTCGCCCGGCGGGTGAACCCGCGACTGGTGCGCTGGTGCGTCGTCGCGCTCGGCCTGCTGCTCGCCGGCTCGCTCGCCGCCCGCCGGCTGTCGGCGGGCTGAGCCTCAGCGAGCGGTCGCCTTCGCGATCGCCTCGACGCACTTGTCGATGGCGGCGCGCGCGCCGCTCACCTTGCCCGCGACGCCGTTGACGAAGATGGAGAACGCGACCGGCCCGTGGCCCGTCGTGCCGAGCACGTAGCCCGAGAGCGCGGCGACCGACTCGAGCGTGCCCGTCTTCGCGCGCACGCGCCGGTCGGCCTTGTGCCCGCGGAACCGGCCGTGCAGCGTGCCGTCGACGCCCCCGATGGCGAGCTGGCTCACCATCTCGGCCGAGGTCGCCGGGTCGCGGTACGCCGCGCGCAGCAGCCGCGCGGTGGTGCTCGCCGTCACGCGGTTCGCGTCGAACAGGCCCGAGCCGTTCTTGATCACGGTGCCCTCGTCGAGCGCGGCGATCTCGCCGAGGTACTGCGTGACGATCTCGGCGCCCGCCTCGCTCTTGCCGGGCCTGCCCTTGCGCTCCGCGCCGAGCGTCTTGAAGATCGTCTCGGCGTAGAAGTTGTCGCTCTGCTTGCCCATCTCCCCGACGAGCACGCCGAGCGGCGCCGAGCGGTGCACGACGAGCGCGCCGTGGGCGCTCTCGCCCCCCGTCTTCACCTCGCCCGCGACCGCGACGCCCTGCGCGACGAGCAGCGCCTTGAGCGCGTAGCCCGCGAGCAGCGCCGGGTTCTCCACGCGCCGCACGAAGTGCACCGGCCGCGCGCTCGCCGGGATGGCGCCGCCCACCTTCGCGGTCAGGCGCATGCCGGCCCCCGCGAGCTCGAGGGTGACGTTCTGCGCGTGACCGTCGGTGCCGGTGCGCACGGTGCCGTCGACGTCGACGAAGCCGGGAGGGTCGAACGACACGCCCGCGGCCGCGCCGGGCGCGCCGGGGCGCACCGTCATGGTCACGGTGTTCTCGTCGAGCGAGGTCGCGCACACCGGCGCGCGGAAGTAGGCCCACTCGTTGGGCTGCTGCTCGAACGCGGGGGGCACGTAGTTGTCGTCGAAGAAGCGCTGGTCGACGAGGATGTCGCCGTCGACGCGGCGCACGCCTGCCTCGCGCAGATCGTGGGCCATGTCCCAGAGGTCGCGCGTCGCGAGCGACGGGTCGCCGTGCCCGCGCAGCACGAGCGCCCCGACGCGGTCCCCCTTCACCTGGCCGTAGAGCGCCGTCTCGAAGCGGTGGCCGGGGCCGAGCTTGGCGAGCGCCGCGGCGGCGGTGAACAGCTTCGCGTTGGACGCCGGGTTGAGCGGGCGGTGCTCGTCGTGGGCGGCGAGCACCTCGCCCGAGTCGACGTCGACGATCGCGACGCCCACTTGCCCCCCGTAGTGCGCGACGGTGCGCGCGAGCGCGTCGACCGCCTCGACGAGCGCGGGCGAGCGCGCCGACGCCCCCGCAGCGGCCGACGCCGCCGGTGCCTGGGCGGAAGCGGGGGCCGCGAGCAGCGGGGCGCACAGCGCGAGCGCGAGGGGGAGGCAGGCGGCGCGCGACATGGCTCCCCGGCCAACTACAACGGCGCGCGGGAGTTGCCAACGCCCCGCCGCGACGGTACCTCGCTCGGAGGCCATGAAGCGCGCGCTCGCCCTTCCGGCGCTCGGGCTCGGGCTGCTC
>CAITLX010000730.1 GCA_903893335.1 uncultured delta proteobacterium
CACGACGCCTTCGAGCGGGTGTGCGGCGCCGACGATGCGCAGCACGTTGATGCCCACGACGAACGCCACCAGCGCCTCGGCCGACACCGGCAGGGCGAAATAGAGCCGCACCTGCGCCCCGCGGTGCGAGAGCGCCCAGGCGATCGCGAGCGCGTCGAGCGCGCCGTAGAAGCCGAACCAGGAGTCGTTGCCCAGCGCGGCGGCCAGCGAGCGCGGCAGCAGCGACTCGGCGAGGAACTGCGCGAGGAACCCCACCTCCGCGGCGGCGAGCAGGAACCCGACGAGCCGCTTGCCCCCCCAGCGCGCCTCGAGCGCGGGCGCGAGGAAGTAGAGGCCGAGCAGCGCGAAGAGGATGTGCTCGACCGAGCCCTGGCCGCTCGGCAGGTGCACGAACGGCGCGGTGAAGAGGCGCCAGACCTCGCCGCTGCGGATCGCGGCCGAGTTGCCCGTGAGCGACGTGAAGAGGCGCGGGTCGGCGCCTCCGAAGTTGAGCGCGACCGCGAGGGCGACCCAGACGGCGAGCAGCGTCGCCATCAACCCGAGCAGCGCGCGCCCGGGTCGGGGCCAGGAGGCAGCGGCCGACACGGGGGTTCGCATCCTCTCGATCGGGTACCAGGCGGATGGCCCGTCGGCAACGGGCCCGCGTCGCCCCCGCGTCGTTCTCGAACCACTTCCGCAAGCGCACGCGGGCCGCCTGGCAACAGCAGAACGCGCGCTCAGGTGCCCCGAAGGGCGCCGACGACGGGCGCTCGCGCTGCGTCGCGGAGGGCCTCGCAATTGCCTTTGCCCAAGCGTTTCGCGGACCTATCGTGGCGTCGCGACACGGGAGCCGAGGACGTTTTTGCTTGCCGTCGCCCGCCGGGCTCGATAGGAGTTTGGCCCAGCCACACGGGGCGTGGCAGCTTAACCTACATGTAGCATGCAGTAACCGCCGACAGGCAGCAATTCGAGGGGCTCGTCCCCACGGCGGTTGCAAACGCGTCTCCCCCCTCAACCGGCAACGGTCGGTGGGAGCACGGTCCAAGTGGAGGTCTCGATGAAGCTCAGCCCCTGGTACCTCGCCCTGCTCACGCCGTTCGCCGTCGCCGGCTCCGGCGCCATGCTCGGCCACCTGCTCGTACTCTCCATCACGCTGGGGATCTTCTTCGGCACCCTGTCGCTCGGGCGCACCCCGGTCGGCCGCGCGACTGCGACGCCCCTGCCCGTCGACCGCGCCGACGCCGCCGCCTGAACCCACCCATCCCGCCGACGCCGCTGCCCTGAGACCCTGCCCCCGGACCCGCCGTCGACGCACCCATGCACGACGTCGTCCGCGGCCTGAAGCGCCTCGACGAGTTCACCCTCTCCGACCTCGAGTCGACGAGGCTGATCCTCCGGGGCGACTCCGTCATCGACTGGCACCGGCTCGACATCGGCTCGCTCGACGAGGCGCGCGCCTTCCTCGAGGCCCAGGAGTTCCACCCCGACGAGCCCGCCGACCACGCCCGGCTCGAGCAGATCAAGGGCGAGGCCGTCAGCTACCTGCGGCGCCACTTCGAGTTTCCGATCCCGAAGCCCGTCGAGCACGCGACGTGCGAGGAGCTGCTGCAGCTCGCGTCGACCAAGGGTCACCGGCAGGTGTGCGCCTGCACGATCCTCAAGGCGATGCACATCATCCACCACCTCGATGGGCGCGAGCTGCTCTTCTCGATGCCGCTCAGCGACCAGCAGGTGTTCCACCTCGTCGAGGAGAAGGTCTACCGCGTCATCGGCGGCATGCTCGCGGCGGGCTTCCCGCTCACCGAGTTCATCGGCGGGCGCAAGAACAAGGACTCGCTCTACACGAAGCTGCTGTCGAAGCAGGACACGATCGCGGCGGCCATCTACGACAAGCTGCGCTTTCGCATCGTGACGCGGTCGCACGACGACCTGCTGCCGGTGCTGCTCTACCTCTCGCAGCACCTGTTCCCGTTCAACTACGTCATCCCCGGCGAGAGCACGAACACGCTCGTGCACCTGCGCGGCGTCTGCGAGATGGTGCCCAACCTCCGCCCGCTCATCGAGCGCGTGCAGATCCGCGGCCAGGACGACGAGCTCATCCCCGGCGACAACCGCTTCAGCGCCGAGACGTACCGCACCATCCACTTCGTCGTGGACGTGCCCGTGCGCCTGCCGCGCGAGACGCTCGAGCTCGCGCCGCCCAACGCGTGGGCGCTCGGGCCGATCGTCTTCGTGCTCTGCGAGTTCCAGCTCATCGACCGCGAGACCGAGGCCTCCAACGAGCTCGGCGAGGCGAGCCACGCCCGCTACAAGGAGCGCCAGAAGGGCGCCGTGATGCGGCGCCTCAAGCTCGGCATGCGCGAGATGCGCGTCCCTCCCCCGCAGGCCCCTCCTCCCGCGTCGAAGCGCGGCCGCTGACGCCTCGGCTCACGCCGGCTGTGCGGTCACCATCGACGCGAGCAGCGCCAGCACGACGACGACGACCGCTGCGGCGACGCCCAGCACCACCGCGCCGCGGCGAAAGCCCTCGACGTCGTAGGCGCCGATCGCCTGCTGGTGCTTGTCGAGCTCGTGGCTCGCGGCGCG
>CAITLX010000731.1 GCA_903893335.1 uncultured delta proteobacterium
CGGGCAGGCAGGCTGCGTGCCATCGCAGAGGTATCCGCTTCCGCACACCGTCGCAGACGCGACGGGCACGGCCGCGCAGGTGCCGGTGGTCGCGTACAGGCTGCACGCTTCGCAGGCGCCGTCGCACAGCGAGTTGCAGCAGACGCCGTCGATGCAATAGCCGGACTGGCAGAGGTGGCAGGTGGCGCCGCTGGTCGGGTCTTTGCAGTCGCCGCTAGGGTTGCACGCGGCGCCGTTCGGCCGCGTCGGCTGGCAAGTGCCCGCGCTCGTGCAAAACATCCCGGCGGAGCACCCGCCGTCGGCGGTGCACGCCGCGGGGCACCAGCCGTCGGTCCCGTTGCAGACGAGGTTCCCGGCGCACGGGGTCGTGGGCTCGGCTCCCGCAGCGAAGTTGGTGCACGTACCGTCCGCAGCGGCGCCGAAGGCGACGGAGCACGCGTCACACGGGCCCGAACAGGCGCTCGTGCAGCAGGCCCCATCCTGGCAACTGTACGTCGAGGCGCAGTACGAGTCCCCCGCGCACGCGTAGCCCGCCAAGCCGGTCAGCCCGAACAGGTATGCCGCGCCCATCGCGTTTGCGCCGAGGTTCTTGTTGGACGCCCCGACCAGCGCGAGCGTTCCCGACAGCGCCACCGCATTGCCGAACCCGTCTTCTGCGGCACCGTCGGTCGCGGTGAGCTCTTGCTGCTCACTCCACGCTGAGCCGCTCTGCACGAACACGTACGCCGCTCCCCGCTTCCAATCTGCCCCAACGGTGCTGCCATACGCGCCAACCACCGCGGTGGTCCCCGAGAGCGCCAACGACGAGCCGAAGCGGTCCTTGTTCGCCCCGTCACTCGCGGTGAGGGTCTGCCGCTCGTTCCACTTGATTACGTTCTTGATAAAGACGTACGCCGCGCCCTGCTCCCCGTTCCAGCCAACGGTCTTGTAGGGCGCACCAACAAGCGCGGTCGCCCCCATGACCGCGACCGTGCTGCCGAACAAGTCGCCCGCCACTCCGTCGCTCGCCGTGAGTCGCTGCTTGTAGATCCATGTCGTGCCGCTCAGCGCGAACCGGTACGCCACCCCTTGATTGGCCTTCGTGAGGACGGTCTTTCCGGGCGCTCCAATCAGCGCGGTGGCCCCCGACAGCGCGACCGACGAACCGAATGCGTCCTCTGCCCAGCCATCGCTCGCAGTGATCTTCTGCTGTTGACTCCAGACCGCGCCGCTCTGCACGAACGCATACGCCGCCCCCTGCCGGTCGTACGCTCCAACGTTCTTCTGGCACGCGCCGACCAGCGCGGTCGTCCCCTCCACCGCGACCGAGCATCCGAACGAGTCGGTCGGCGCGCCGTCGTTCGGAGTGAGCCTCTGCTGTTCGACCCACACAGTGCCACTCGGCGCGAAGGCGTATACCGCGCCCTCGGAGGCGTTCACCGGGAAGGACGCGCCAATGGACTTGTGGCGCGCGCCGACCAGCGCGACCGTCCCGGTGAGCGCAACTGACGTGCCGAACTCATCGCCTGCGGCGCCGTCGCTCGCGGTGAGCCGCTGCTGCTGCGTCCAGTTCCAGCCGCCCCGAACAAAGACGTACGCCACGCCCTGCGCCGCGTTTGCACCAACGGTCTTGCCGTATGCTCCCACCAGCGCGGTCGTCCCCGAGAGCGCGACCGAGCTTCCGAAGTAATCGTTCGCCGCCCCCATATCCTCCGTCAGCTCCCACAGCTGCGTCGCGATCACCGGATCTACGACGACCGGCCATCGCGCCCCCGCGCTCTTCACCCGGATCTCGATCCGCCCCTCCTCCGCCCCGAGGCTCGCCTCCAGCGTCGCCCCCGCCGCGTCGTTGGCGAAGAGTTGCCCCACCGTCGCCCGCGCGAGGCCATCTGCTCCCCGCAGCGAGACGCGGCCGCTCTTCGCTACCGGCGTAAGCCCCTCCACTCCGACCTCGATCACCAGTTCGTCCGACGCGCCGCTGCACGGGTCGCTCGGGAACGTGAATCCCTGCTCGAGGCCGAGCGGGCCGTTGACCGCCCACTCCTCAAACGCCCCCTTCGCGGTGCTGCGAGCGATGCTCACGCGATGCGGCTCCCCCTCGACCGCACGCAGGCGGCTCTCGCCGACCGCGAGGCGCGCATCGCCGCAGCGAACCGCGTGCGTCTCGAAGCGCGCGTGCCAGCCGTCCTGCGCGTGCTTCACCTCGAAGCCGCGGGCATCGACGACCGTGCCAAACCCCTGCGAGAAGTTGTGCCCGCTCGAGACCGCGCCGTCGCGCGTCAGGTGGTAGCGCGCGTCGGCCCTGCCCTCGGCCTGCACCGTGGCCACGTAGGCGGCCATCACGCTCGCCTTCGCGGCGTCTTCGTCGCCGGAGGGGGGCGCCGTCAGCGGCGCACCTTTCGCCGCGGCCATCGACGCGTCGAGCGCATCGAAGCGAGAGTCGTCGCCAACAGGGTGGTCGCTGCAACCGATGAGCAGCAGCGCGACCAGCAGCGAACCCAGCCCGCAGAGCGGGATCGCGAAGAACCCGCGTCGAAACGTGTGCATGCGCTCTCGTCTCGCGCATGGTCACCGTCCGCCTGCCCGACCTTCCGGGAAGCGTCTGGCCGGCCACGCGCGCGACGGCCCTACCGATTCGCTCGGGACCGTCGCGTTTCCAGATACGGATCGCAAGCCCCAACAGCGAAGCGACGAGCGTTTCGCGAAACAAGGGCGGGGCGAGACGCCTACCCCCTCACCACCCGCCCGCTGCGCACGAACGACGCGAGCGACTCGGGGCGGAAGTGGAGCACGCCGCGCGAGACGACCTTCGCGGCGGCGTCGCGCACCTCGAGGTACGCGGTGGTGTGTGTCTTGATCAGCGCGACTGGGCGCGCGAGGTGCACGTCCACCTTGTCGGCGCGCAGCGTGTAACGCTCACCCTTCGCCTCGAACGCGAGGTCGTAGCGCAGTCGGTGCGCTGCGACGTAGTCGAGCGTGAGCGTCCCCTCGCAGGGCGCCTCCCCCTCGGTCAGCCCCTCGACGCAGACGACGCCGCGAAACGGCAGCGTGATGGGGCGCCGCGCGAGGGCGCCGCGCAGCGTCGCGCCGAACGCGTTGCCCCAGGTGATGCGAAACCAGCAGGGGCGCTCGTCGGCGTCGCCGAGCGCCGGCACCACGAAGTGGTGGAGCCCCGTCATCGTCTCGGTGATCTCGAATGCGAGCGGCATGGGCGCAGGGTAGCGCGGCGCCCCGGGCCGCAGCGCCCGACCTCGCGCGACCGGCGTGCCGGCTCGTTCAGACCGGGGCGCTTCGCCCCGTCTCTTGCGGATGTGCGCCTATTTGCCGGGTTGCGCGCTGCGATCACAGCGACATACTGCCCCGCTCATGAGGCCTGGTGGGGCGACTTCGTCGAGCGTGCGTCCCAGCACCGCTGGCTTGCGTGCGCCCCTCGCGCCGCGACCCGTGGACAGGCGCCTCGTCGGCGCGGCTCGACGCGCCGTGGCGCTCGCCGCGCTCGCGCTGGCCTGGATGCCCTGGAGCCCGCGCTCGGCCCGCGCGGAGGCCCCCGCCCCCGACGCCGCCGCGACCACGCCCGCGACCGCGCTCACGCTGGCAGCCGCGCTGGCGCGCGCCGCCGAGCACGCGCCCCGCGTCCGCGCCTCGCTTCACGCCGTGAAGGGCGCCGAGGCACGCCGCGTCGGGGCCGGCGTGCTCTTCCCCGCCAACCCGCGCCTCTCGCTCGACGCGCGGCAGCCGATCGAGCAGGCCCAGGGCACCCACACCGGCTGGGCCGCCACCCTCGAGCTGCCGATGGAGGTCGGGGGAGCCCCGGCCGCGAGGGTGCGCGAGGCCGAGCGCCTCGGCGACGTCGCGCGGGTCGATCTCCAGGTCGAGCGCGTGACGGCGCGGGCGGCCGCCTGGGCGGCCTACGCGCTCGCGAGCGTCTCCGAGCTGCGTCGCGCCGAGACCGACGCGCTCGTCGCGATCGCCGAGCGCATCGCGGCCGCCTCCGAGCGGCGCGAGCAGGCCGGCGCGACCGGAGACATCGAGCGCTCGCTCGCCGCGACCGAGCTCTCCGAGTTCCGCGCCGCCGCCGAGGAGGCGCGCACGCGCCGCGAGATCCACCTCTCCGAGCTGCGCACGCTGCTCGATCTCCCCGCCGACGAGGCGCTCGAGCTGACCACGCCGCTCGAGGACCCGGGCGCCGTCCCCGACGAGGCGCCGCTCGTCGCCCACGCGCTCGCCACGCGCCCGGAGCTCGAGGCGACGCGCCGTCGCGTCCGCCTGCTCGAGGCCACCGACGAGCGCCTCGCGCGCGAGACCTTCCCGCGCGTCGGGCCGTTCGTCGGCGTGGACATGTCGCCGTCGTCGGTCGCCTACGCGATGCTCGGCGTCGCGGTCGAGCTGCCGGTCGCCCAGCGCAACCAGGGGCCGCGCGCCGTCGCGC
>CAITLX010000732.1 GCA_903893335.1 uncultured delta proteobacterium
AGCGAGGCGGCGTCGGCGCAGCCCGCTCCGACGACGACCGCGTCGCCCACGACCGAGGGCACCGCGGGGTCGCACGTGGGGCCCGGCGAGGCGATGGGACCGGCCGCGTCGGAGGCGCCGCACCCGAACCCCTGCGCCGCGACGACGAGCCCGACGACCGCGATCTGCCTCTTCATGGCGCCGAGCGTACCCGGCCCGCTGGGCGCGTGGCCAGGCTGGCCGGCGACGCGCGACGCGCCACCGGCGCTCGACTCCCCTCCGCGCCCGCGCTATTCGGCGCGCGCCCCCATGTCGGACGAAAGCTCCCACTCGTCGGCGTCCTCCGAGGACGCCCTCATCGCGGCCCGCGCCGCCAAGGCCGCCGCCGTGCGCGCGCGCGGCGACAACCCCTTCGCCAACGACCTCGGCCCCGAGCCGCTCGCGGAGCTGGGGCCCCTGCGGGCCCTGTACGCGACCGCTCTGGCCGACGGCGGCAAGTACGACGGCCCGAAGGTCGACGCGATCGCCGCCGGGGCGTCGCGCCACGTCGCGGGGCGCGTCGTCGCCGCGCGCGGCTTCGGCAAGGCGAGCTTCCTTCGCCTGCGCGACCGCACCGGCGAGCTTCAGCTCTTCTGCCGCAGCGACAAGCTCGGCGACGCGTGGGACCGCCTCTCCGAGATCGAGGTCGCCGACTTCGTCGAGGCCGAGGGCGTGCCGATGGTCACGCGCACCGGCGAGCTCTCGCTCGAGCTCACCAGCATCCGCATGCTGACCAAGGCGCTGCGCCCGCTGCCCGAGAAGTGGCACGGCCTCACCGACGTCGAGCTGCGCTACCGCCAGCGCTACGTCGATCTCGTGGCCAACCACGAGGTGAAGGAGGTCTTCGTCGCGCGCTCGGTCATCGTGCGCGAGCTGCGCCGCTACCTCGACGGCCTCGGCTTCCTCGAGGTCGAGACGCCGAGCATGCACACGCTCGTCGGCGGCGCCGCGGCGCGCCCCTTCGTCACGCACCACCACACGCTCGACATGCGCCTGTTCCTGCGCATCGCGCCCGAGCTCTACCTCAAGCGCCTCGTGGCCGGCGGCCTCGAGCGCGTCTACGAGATCGCCCGCTGCTACCGCAACGAGGGCATCTCCACGCGCCACAACCCCGAGTTCACGATGCTCGAGTTCTACCGAGCGTACGCGACGTACGAGACGGTCATGACCATGACCGAGGAGCTTCTGCGCGCGGTCGACGCCGGCCTCGCCGCGACGATGCCGGTCGAGCACGCGCGCTGGAAGGCCGCGCGCCCCTTCACGCTCGACGAGCCGTTCGCCCGCGTGCCGATGCACGAGGCGGTGACGCGCGCGCTCCGCAGCGCCGGGCTCGGCGACGAGGTCGTCGAGGCCCTCGCCGGCGACGACCCGCCCATCAAGCAGTGGGTCGCCGCGTCGCCGCGCGCCAAGGCGATCGCCTGGGGCCACTTCCGCAAGGGCTTGCAGAAGTGCGACTCGCCCGGCGAGCGCGTCTTCTGCGCCTACGAGTACCTGGCCGAGCCCTACCTCGTCGACGACTACCGCTCCGCCGACGGCGAGAAGAGCCTCCCGGTGTTCATCGTCGATTACCCGTTCGAGGTCTCGCCGCTCGCGCGCAAGAAGGACGCCGACCCGACGCTCGTCGATCGCTTCGAGCTCTTCGTGCACGGCCGCGAGCTGTGCAACGCGTTCAGCGAGCTCAACGACCCCGAGGACCAGGCCGCGCGCTTCCGCCTCCAGCTCGAGAAGAAGGCCAAGGGGGACGAGGAGACGATGGACTACGACGAGGACTACGTGCGCGCGCTCGAGCACGGGCTCCCCCCGACCGCCGGCTTCGGCATGGGCGTCGATCGCCTCGCGATGATGCTCACCTGGCAGGCCTCGATCCGCGACGTCATCCTCTTCCCGCTGCTGCGCCCCGAGAATCCCTCGACGTGACCGGCGCCGCCCCTGGCAAGAAGCGCCGCCGCTGGCCGCGCGTGCTCTTCGCGTCGAGCGGCGTCGCGTTCACCGCCCTCGCGGTGCGCGCCGCGCGCCTGCCGCAGCCCCAGGGGCTCGCGTTCCGCCTGAAGGACGAGCTCGTGCGCTACGGCGCCGCGGCCACGGGCGTCGTCTTCGTCCTGTTCGGCCTCTCGGTGCTCGTGCCCTGGGTGTTCGACCGGCTCGAGGCGCGGGGCTTCGAGTCGTTCGTCGCCGCGCGACACGTGCGGGCGACCAAGAGCGGCTTCCTCACGGTCATCTCCGTGCTCTCGATCTGCGGCGTCGCCGTCAGCTCGTGCGCGCTCTGCTCGGTGACCTCGATCATGGGCGGCTTCGGGCAGGACCTCAAGCGCAAGATCCTGGGCAACAACGCCCAGATCGTCATCGACGCGCCCGGCGTCGCGGGCTTCGACGACTGGCAGTCGGTGCTCGACCG
>CAITLX010000733.1 GCA_903893335.1 uncultured delta proteobacterium
GGCGAGGCGGCCGATCTCGGCGTCGCGCTCGCGCGCCGACGCATCGCGCTCGCCCGTGCGCGCCTCGCCGCGCCGCGCGGCGTCGAGCGAGGCCTCGAGCCGCGCCTCGGCCTGCTCGCGACGCACCCGCTCGACCTGCGCGCGCTCGTCGGCGGTGGCCGCGCGCTCGCGCGCCGCGTCGCGCTCCGCGACCAGCGCCACGAGCCGCTCGGCCTGCTCGGCCGTCGCGGCGTTGGCGACCGGCTCGGGGGCCGGAGCCGGCTCGTCGGTGGCGAGGTCGCCCGAGGGGAGCTCGAGCAGCGCGTACGGGTCGATGCGGACGTCGCGCGCGCTCGCGATGGCGACGAAGAAGAGCGGCTGGCGCGCCCCCCCCTCGGCGAGCGAGGTGTCGATGGAGACGTCGGGCTCGACGGGCGCGGCGAAGTCGGTGATGGCGCACGCGAGGAAGGGCACGAGGCCCGCCATGCGCACGGCCGGGAACTGCAGCGCGATGGCGTCGTACAGCTCGTAGTAGCCGAGCGGCGCGCGGCCAGGGGTCGCGCCGGCCTCGGGGTTGGGCGAGGCGACGATCGCCACGCCAGCGGCGGCGAGCGCGCGGCGCGCGACGAGCAGCGCGCGCGCGGCGTCGGGGGCGATGGTCAGGTCGGGGATGACGACGAGGTCGAACGCGCCGTCGCGCACGCCCAGATCGCCGTCGTCGGGGAGCGGCGCGTAGACGACGCTGCGGCGCGTCGAGAGCGCGACGGCCTCGGCCACCCGCGCGGGCTCCGGGTCGTAGACGTGCACGAGGCGCGCGCCTCGCTCGACGAGCGCGGCGGCCAGGCCGTCGGTCGCCGCGCCGAGGACGGCCACGCGAGCGCCGGCGACCAGCGGCTCGGCGTAGGCGCCGAGCACCGACGCGGGGTGGAAGCGGGAGGGGACGGGCATCGCGCGAAGGCCGCGGAGCTTACCACCGACCGGGGCCGAGCTGCGCTACGCTCGCGCACCCGCACATGGTGGCCGTCGCAACGCTCGAGCTCGTGGCCGATGGACTGACCCCCGTCGGGGCCTATGCCGCCCTGCGCGCCGCCGACGCGGGGCCTTCGTTTCTACTCGAGAGCGTGGTCGGCGGCGAGCGCTGGGGGCGCTTCTCCATCCTGGGCTACCGCCCGCGACGCGACGTCGTGATCGAGGCCGACGGCCGCGACCCCTTCGCGTCGCTCGCCGACCTCTGCCCCGCCGCGGGCGACACGGCCGACGCGGTCGCCGCGCGCTTCGCCGGCGCGCACGTCGGCTACCTCGCGTACGACCTCGTGCACTTCGCGACCAAGGTGCCCCGCTGGCCCGCGCACGAGCCGCTGGCGCGCCTGGTGGGCGACGCGACGGTGGTCGTGTTCGACGCGCTCCGCCAGACGGTGACCATCGCGGCGCGCGACGCGGCCGACGTCGCGCGCGCGCGCGACGATCTCCGCGGCGCGGTGGCGCTGCGCGCGCTCGACGTCCCCGACCCGGCCGCGCTGCCCGAGGGCGTGGAGACGCTCGTCGACGACGCCTCGTTCGAGCAGCGCGTGCGACGCGCTCAGGAGTACATCCGCGCGGGCGACGCGTTCCAGATCGTGCTCGCGCGCCCCTTCGTCGTCGACGCGCGCGGCACCGACCCGTTCGACGCGTACCGCGCGCTGCGCGTGCTCTCCCCCTCGCCCTACATGTATTTTCTCGACCTGCCCGCGCGAGGCAACGCGCCCGCGCTGCAGATCGCGGGGGCGTCGCCCGAGACGCTCGTGCGCGTCGAGGGGGACGCCATCAGCCTGCGCCCCATCGCGGGCACGCGGCGCCGCGGCCGCGACGCCGCCGACGACGCGCGCCTCGCCGCCGAGCTGCTCGCCGACCCCAAGGAGCTCGCCGAGCACGTCATGCTCATCGACCTCGCGCGCAACGACGTCGGGCGCGTCGCGCAGACGGGCAGCGTCGAGGTCCCCGTGCGCATGAGCGTCGAGCACTTCTCGCACGTGATGCACATCGTCAGCGAGGTGCGCGGCCGCTTGCGCCCCGAGCTCTCGACGTGGGACGTCGTGCGCGCCGCGTTCCCGGCCGGCACGCTCACGGGCGCGCCCAAGGTGCGCGCGATGCAGATCATCCGCGAGCTCGAGGAGCGACCGCGCGGCGTGTACGGCGGCGCGGTCGGCTGGTTCGGCGCCGGCAGGCAGCTCGACTGCGCCATCGCCATCCGCACCATCGTGCACCGCGACGGGCGCTTCGAGGTCACCGCGGGCGCGGGCGTCGTCGAGGGCAGCGTGCCCGCGCTCGAGGCGATGGAGACGCGCAACAAGGCGCGCGCGGCGCTCGCCGCCATCCGCGCGGCGCGCGGCGTCTAGCTCCCCTCGGGGTCGATCGAGCAGGGAAGCTGCGTGCCGCGGCGCGGCGGCGCGCTCGGCGCGGCAGCGCTGTCGTCCTCCCACCAGCCGAGCTCGTCGACGTCGGTCGGGCGCGTGTGCTCGCACGTCTCGTTGCCCGCGGCGGGCATCATCGCCAGGTTCGAGACGATCGTGTGCGCGTACTCCTCGAGCGACGCCCAGGGGATCGACGACCCGGTGCGAATGGGGTGCACCGTGGACTGCGCGGGCGGCGGGAGCGCGATGCGCGGCGTCTCGGTCGAGACCCGCGGCGCCACCGTCGGGAGGGACGGCACGGGGGGGGCAGCGAGCATGTACGGCAGCGGCATGGAGACCGGTGGTGCATAGGGCGCGCCAGCCGAGCGCGCCGGCGACCGCTCGCGATGTCGGGCCGCAACTGTCCGTATTCTCGAGCGATCAGGGCGAACGCGGCGTCAGATGCTTGACGGCGAATGGCGGTTTCTCGACGAGCCGCCCGGCGCCCGACGCGGAGACGGAGATCAGAGCCAGCCCTCGCTCCGGTACCAGGAGGCGGCGCGGCGCGTCCCCTCGGCCCAGCCCACCTCGGGCTGCCAGCCCAGCTCGCGGCGCGTGTCGCTCGCGTCGCAGACCCAGTGCGGCGCGCCGAGCTCGTTCAGCTTGTCGCGCGTGAGCATGACGGCCTTGCCCGTCGCGCGGCCGTAGGCCTCGGACGCGACCGCTGCGGCCTGGATGACGGCGAACGGCAGCGAGAGGCGCACCCAGGCGCGCTTGCCGAGCGCGCGCTCGACGTCGGCGAGCATGTCGCGCCAGCGGTACACGGTGCCGTCCTCGACGAAGTAGGCGCGGCCGCTCGGCACGTCGGCGAAGATCGCGCGCACGCACGCGCTCGCCGCGTCGCCGACGTACACGACGCTGAGCGTGTTCTCGCCGCCGGCGACGAGGGGCAGCACGCCGCGCGAGACGGTCTGGAAGAAGGCGAACGTCTCGCTGTCGCGCGGCCCGTAGATCATCGGCGGGCGAACGACGGTGACGGGGAGATCGCCCTTGGCCGCGAGCGCGGCGCGCTCGGCCTCGAGCTTCGAGCGGCCGTAGTGGGTGACCGGGCTCGGCGTGCGGTCGGACGAGACCGGCTTGCCGTCGTGCGAGGGGCCGACGGCGGCCAGGCTCGAGACGAAGACGAAGCGGCGCAGCCCCGGCGCGTGCGCCCTGGCGGCGGCCAGCAGGTTCTCGGTGCCGGTGACGTTGATGGCGCGAAACTCCGCGGGCGAGCGCGCCTTGACGAGCCCCGCGGCGTGCACGATGGCGTCGACGCCCTCGACGGCGCGCGCGGTCGACGCGGCGTCCTCGACGGCGCCGAGCGCGAAGCGGATGCGCGGCACGCGGTCGAGCACGCGACGGCTCGAGGTCGAGCGCACGAGCGCGACGACGTCGTGCCCCTCGGCGGCGAGCTGCTCGGCGACGTGCGAGCCGAGGAAGCCCGACGCCCCCGTGACCAGGACGCGCATCGCGCTCAGCCCGCCGCGAGCTCGCGCTCGTAGATGCGGTAACGCTTGTAGATCGTGCCGCCCATCATCTTGATGCCGACGTTGACCGGCGCGTTGTCCTCGAGCGTCCAGCTCAGCTCGCCGGTGTGCAGGCCGACCTTGCGGCCGGTGTCGTTCATCTCGGTGTAGAGGTACGCGGAGAGGCCCGCGTACTTGCGCACGCCGCGGAACTGCTTGCGAATGCCCAGCAGCGCGAGGCGCGCCGAGCGCGGCCGCTTGACCTTGAGCCGGTAGAGCAGCTTGGCCACCTGCACCGGGCCGAGGCGACCGCCGAAGTCGCGGATGATCTCGTTGACGTTCGGCAGCGCGATCGCGAACGCGGCCGGCTGGCCGTCGATGTCGACGATGCGCGAGAGCTCGGGCACGAGGATGAGCTTCATGTCGGAGGCCATCTTCGCGAGCTCGGCCTCGGTGAGCGGGACGAAGCCCCAGTTGTCGCTCCACGCGTCGTTGAAGATCTCCATGACGACGCGCACGTCGCGCGCCATCTGCGACTTGTCCATCTGCCGCACGCGCACCTCGGGCAGCGCGAGGATCTCGGCGTGCCCGCGCGCGGCCCGCGCCGGGACGTCGCCGGGCGTGTAGCGCCACGCGTAGAGATCCTTGATGCGCGCGAGACCGGCTTGCTCGATGAGCCCGCCCTGGTAGCGGCGGTGGTGCGGCATCATGATCATCGGCGGGGTGTCGAAGCCGTCGACGAGGCAGCCGCACTCCTCGTTGATGTTGAGCGAGAAGGGGCCGCGCATGCGCTTCATGCCGCGCGCGCGCAGCCACTCGCCGGCGCGATCGAGCAGCGCGCGCACGACCTCGGGGTCGTCCGTGGTGTCGAGGAAGCCGAAGAAGCCCGCGTCGTCGTGGTAGCGCTCGAGGTGCAGCCGATCGATCTGCGCGGTGGCGCGCCCGACGCACTTGCCGTCGCGGTGCGCGGTGAAGGTCGTGCCCTCGGCGTGGCCGAAGAACGGGTTCTTCTTGCTCAATCGATCCTTCAGATCGAAGTCGAGCGGGCGCACGAAGCAGGGGTCGTCGCGGTAGAGGTCGGTGACGACGTCGAGGAACGCTCGCAGGTCGCCGCCGATCGGGGTCTCGCGGATCTCGAGGGCCATTGCACGGCCTCTAGCGTGGCCGCGCCGGGGGCGTCAACGCAGAGCGGGGCGCGCGCCGCGTGCTCGGCCCGCGGGCTGCCTGGTAGGCTCCCCCGACCTCATGGCCCGCCCCACCGCCCTCTCGCCCCTCCGCAACGTGACCGCGCTCGGCAGCGCCCTCGCCCTCGCGACGCTGCTCGCGGGTTGCCACGACGGCGCCGACGCGTCGCCTCCGGACGCGCCCGACGCAGGCGTCGCCCTCGACGCGGCCGGTGGCCTCGATGCCACCGACGACGCCGACGCCGGGGCCGACCTCGGCCCCCTGCCGCCTTGGCCCGCGCGCCCGGCGCTCGTGACGCGCCCCGACCGCAAGGCCGCGATCCTCGCGCACGCCGACGTCGCCCCCTGGAGCGGCTTCGTCGCCGATCTCCGCGGCAACGCCGCGGGAGACTGCGTCGAGGACACGAACGCCGTCTGGGACATCGGCACGCACGTCTCGAACGCCTACATCGCGCAGGCCAACGCGGTGCTCGCCTGGCTCTTCGACGACGCAGCCGCCGCCGGCAAGGCGCGCGCGTGCTTGCGGTTCGTGCGCACCGACTGGGAGACGAGCCGCGGCCTCAACCACGCCATGGCGCCCTTCTCGATCGCGTCCGCGGTCGCGTGGGACCTGATGGCGGGCACGTCGATGTTCCCCGCCGCCGAGGCCGCCGAGGCGCGGCGGCGCCTCGTCCTGGTCAACGAGAAGTTCTTCGATCGCACCGCCGTCGATCCGGCCAACCGCTGGGCCGCGCTCACCGTCACGCAGAACAACATCACCATCCGAAGCTCGGCGGCGATGGCCTACGTCGCGCTCGCCTTCCCCGACGAGCCCCGCAGCCGCGAGATCCTCGATTTCGCCGCGGGCGAGCTCGACTACCTGTGGGGCCCGAA
>CAITLX010000734.1 GCA_903893335.1 uncultured delta proteobacterium
CGCCGCCCCAGGGTCCGAAAGCGCACCCCGGCCGAACGGGCGCGGCTGGACTCACTCCGGCGATCATGGTACGCGCGGCGCGCCCGAGTCGGCCCCCCCCATGATCATCTCCGCGCTCCGCGAAGCTTCGGACCTCCTCTCGCTCGAACGGGCGAGCGGCGCGGTCAACCTCGACTTCGACGCCACGTTCGTCCTGCAGATGGGCGTCTTCGCCCTGCTCTTCGTGGTGCTCAAGCCGGTCCTGTTCGACCCCATGCTCAAGCTCTTCGAGGAGCGCGAGCGCCGCACCGATGGTGCGCGCGTCGCCGCCCGCAAGATGGACGAGCAGGCGGGCGAGCTGCTCCAGCGCTACGAGGCCGAGCTCGAGAAGGTGCGTCGCGCCGCCACCGAAGAGCGCGAGCGCCTGCGCGCCGAGGGCTCGCGGCTCGAGGCGCAGATCCTCGCCGAGGCGCGCGCCGACGTCGCGAAGATCGTCGAGGAGGGCAGCGCGAAGATCGCCCTCGAGGCGAGCGCCGTCCGCTCCCAGCTCAAGGCCCAGTCCGGGCAGATCGCACGCGAGGTCGCCGCGCGCGTCCTCGGCCGAGAGGTGGCGTGATGCGAGCCGTACGTCTCCTCCTCAACCCCCTCGCGCGCGGCTTCGCGCCCGCGGTGCTCGCCGCGGCGCTGTTCGCAGGCCGCGCCGGCGCGCAGGTCCCGGCCGAGCACCTCGCCATCCCCGTGGGCGGTGCCGCCGCAGGGGCGGAGCATGGTTCTGCGGCTGCTGGGACCGAGCACGGTGGCGCAGCGGTCGCGGCCGAGCACGGTGGCGCGGCGGCTGCTGGGGGCGAGCACGGCGGCCACCCGACGGGCGCCGCGCACGCCAAGCACGCGGAGCACGACGAGAGCGCCCCGCCGGGCCCGATCAACTGGTGGCACGGCCTGTTCGGCACCACCGAGGGCGAGCCCAGCATCCTCTTTCGCACGAAGGACGAGCCGCCGCCGTTCCTCGCGACGGTCATCAACTTCGCCGCGCTCGCGTTCCTCTTCGTCAAGTTCGGGCGCGGCTCGCTCGCCAAGGCCCTGACCGACCGCAAGCGGTCGATCACGCAGGACATGGACGACGCCGGTCGCATGAAGGCCGAGGCCGAGAAGCGCCTCGGCGAGTACGAGCGTCGGCTCGCCGAGATCGAGAGCGACGTCGAGCGCGTGCACCACGAGTTCCGCGAGCAGGGCGAGCGCGATCGCGAGCGCATCGTGGCCGAGGCCCACGAGCGTCGCGAGCGGCTCAAGCGCGACGCCGAGTTCTTCCTCGCCCAGGAGCTGAAGCAGATGCGCATCGACCTCACCCGCGAGACGGTCGACGACGCGGTGCGCCAGGCGAGCGACCTGCTCGAGAAGCGCATCACCTCGGCCGATCACGAGCGGTTCGCCGAGACGTTCCTCGCGCAGGTCTCCGGCGCGGGCCCCGGCTCCGCCTCCACCCCCCCAGCGAAGGGCCCCCTGTCGTGAGCTCCGCCGCCGTCGCCAAGCGCTACGCGCAGGCCCTCTTCGAGCTCGGCACCGAGACCTCCTCGCTCCCGGCGCTCGTCGCCGAGATCGCCCGGGTCGCCGACGCGTGGGCCAGCTCGCCCGACCTGCAGAGCGTCATGAGCAACCCGCTCGTGCGCGTGCCGGCGCGGCTCGCCACCATGGCCGAGGTCGCCACGCGCCTCGGGGTCGGCCCGACCACGCGCAACGCCGTCGGCGTGCTCGCGCGCGGCAAGCGCCTCGCTGCCCTGCCTGCCATCGCCCGTGAGCTCGCGCGGCTCGCCGACGAGCGCGCAGGCGTCGTGCGCGCTACCGTCACGAGCGCCGCGCCGCTGTCCGAGGCGTACTGCGTGCGTCTGCAGCGCGAGCTCGAGCGCATGACCGGCAAGAAGATCGTCCTCACGCGCAAGCAAGACCCGTCGCTCGTCGCCGGCGTGGTCGCCCAGGTGGGTGACCGCATCGTCGACGGCTCCGCACGCGCGCGGCTCGCCGCGCTGCGCGAGCAGCTCCTCTCGAGCTGACCGCGCGCTCCCCGCTCCCCGAGACTCTCGCTCCGCCCGCCCGCTCAGAGGTATTCGCGATGCAGCTCCGCGCCGAAGAGATCAGCCAGATCATCAAGAAGCAGATCCAGAATTTCGACAAGGCCGCCCAGGTCATGGAGACGGGCACGGTCTTGAGCGCCGGCGACGGCATCGCGCGCGTCTACGGCCTCGAGGGAGCGATGGCGGGCGAGCTCGTCGAGTTCCCCGGCGGCTTCTACGGGCTCGTGCTCAACCTCGAGCAGGACAACGTCGGCGTCGCCCTGTTCGGCGACCCGTCGGCCATCAAAGAGGGCGACACCGTCAAGCGCACCGGGCGCATCATGGAGGTCCCCGTCGGCGAGGCCGTCGTCGGCCGCGTCGTCAACTCGCTCGGCCAGCCGGTCGACGGCAAGGGCCCCATCGACACCCCGCACCGCAGGCGCGTCGAGGTGAAGGCGCCGGGCATCATCGCCCGTCAGCCGGTCAAGGAGCCCCTCCAGACGGGCCTCAAGGCCATCGACGCGATGATCCCGATCGGCCGCGGTCAGCGCGAGCTCATCATCGGCGACCGCCAGACGGGCAAGACCGCCGTCGCGATCGACACGATCATCAACCAGAAGGGCCAGGGTGTCTTCTGCTTCTACGTCGCCATCGGCCAGAAGCAGTCGACCGTCGCGCAGGTCGTCGACAGGCTCACCGCCGCCGGCGCCATGGAATACACGACGGTCGTCGTCGCCGGCGCGAGCGAGACGGCGCCGCTGCTGTTCATCGCCCCGTACACCGGCGTGACGATGGGCGAGTACTTCCGCGACACGGGGCGCCACGCGCTCTGCATCTACGACGACCTCTCCAAGCAGGCCGTCGCGTACCGCCAGCTCTCGCTGCTGCTGCGCCGCCCGCCGGGCCGCGAGGCGTACCCCGGCGACGTCTTCTACCTCCACTCGCGCCTGCTCGAGCGCGCCGCGAAGATGGCCGAGCTCTGGGCCATCCAGAAGAAGGGCGCCGGCTACAGCGCTCCCGGCGTCGACGGCAAGACGTACCGCGGCGCGGAGGCCAAGCACGAGGCGAGCGAGGCGCTGAAGAAGCTCCCGAACGCCGACGAGCTCGAGGTCGTGAAGGACCCCAACTCGGGCGGCTCGCTCACGGCGCTCCCGGTCATCGAGACGCAGGCCGGCGACGTGTCGGCGTACATCCCGACGAACGTCATCTCCATCACCGACGGCCAGATCTTCCTCGAGACCGACCTCTTCTACTCGGGCGTCCGACCCGCCATCAACGTCGGCATCTCGGTCAGCCGCGTCGGCGGCAGCGCGCAGATCAAGGCCATGCGTCGCATCTCGGGCACGCTCCGCCTCGACCTCGCGCAGTACCGCGAGATGGCGGCCTTCGCGCAGTTCGCGAGCGACCTCGACGCGACCACGCGCCGTCAGCTCGACCGAGGCGCGCGCCTCGTCGAGATCCTGAAGCAGGCGCAGTACGTGCCGCAGGCGGTCGAGAAGCAGGTCGTCATCATCTACGCCGGCACCAACGGCTACCTCGACGTCTTCCCGGTCGAGTCGCTCGGGCGCTACGAGGCCGAGCTGTTCGCCTTCCTCGAGGCGAGCCACGCCGACGTGCTCACCGACGTGCGCACGAAGAAGGACCTCGACGACGCGCTCAAGGGCAAGCTCAACGCCGCCCTCGAGGCGTTCGGCAAGAAGTTCCAGCCGACCGTGCAGAGCTGAGCGTCCGATGCCGTCGCTCAAGGGCATCCGCAAGCGCATCGCGAGCGTCAAATCGACGCAGAAGATCACGCGCGCGATGAAGATGGTGGCGGGTGCGCGCCTCGCGCGCGCGCAGTCCCGCATCACCGCGCTCCGCCCCTACGCCGTCAAGACCCAGCAGATGCTCGCGCAGGTCGCGGCGCGACCGCGCGTCGAGGCGTCGGGCGACGACGCGTCGGCGCTCGAGGCGGCGACGCCCGATCACCCGTACCTGGCCGAGCGCCCCGAGCAGAACGTGCTCGTGCTCGTGCTGACGAGCGACCGCGGCCTGTGCGGCGGCTTCAACGCCAACGTCAACAAGGCGGCCGAGCGGCTCTGGCGCGAGCGCACCGCGGCGGGCCAGTCGGTGTCGATCTACACGGTGGGTCGCAAGGGGCGCGAGTACCTCAAGCGACGCGGCGCGCCGGTCGTGCACGACTTCACGGGCATCTGGGAGAAGCTCGACATCGACAGCGCGCGCTTCATCGCCAACACGATCCTGCCGCCGCTCGTCGACGCCAAGGTCGACGCGATCTACCTCGTGTACGCCGAGTTCAAGAGCGCGATGACGCAGACGGTCGTCGTCAAGCCGCTCTTGCCGATCCGGCGCGACGCCGCCCCGAGCGACGCCGGCGCGAAGGGCGGGAGTGCAGCCGATGCGAAGGGCGGCACGCCCGAGCGCGACTACATCTTCGAGCCCAACAAGGGCGAGCTGCTCGAGCGCCTCGTGCCCATGTACGTCGAGATCTCGCTGCTGCGCGCGCTGCTCGAGTCGATGGCCTCCGAGCTCGGCGCGCGCATGACGGCGATGGACGCCGCCACGAAGAACGCCAAGGAGATGATCGCCTCGCTCACGCTCGTGTACAACCGCGCGCGTCAGGCAGCCATCACCAAGGAGCTGATGGAGATCATCGGCGGCGCCGAGGCTCTCAAGGGCTGAGCGCTTCTGCTGCCTCCGCTCACTCGCTCGATCGCCCATTTCAGTGGGCCGCGGCGCGCGCTGGTGCTCGCCCTCGCGCTGCTTTGGACGGCGTGCGGCGACTCCGCCGCCGTGACGCCCGACGCAGGAGCCGAGTTCGATTCCGGCATCGCGCGCGACTCGGGTGCTGAGCTCGATTCAGGCATCGAGTCCGACTCAGGCATCGAGTC
>CAITLX010000735.1 GCA_903893335.1 uncultured delta proteobacterium
CCGAGCGCCGCGAGCCTCGGGATCTGCACGACGTACTGCCAGACGTTCTTCGGCAGCACCTGCGCGAGCCCGGCGAGCAGCTCCTCCTTCGAGAAGCCCTCCTTCTGGAAGTTGACGCGATCGGTGTCGAGGAAGACCGCGCAGCCGTAGCTGAACTTCGGCGCGAGCTCGGCCTCGAACGCCGCGTCGGCGTAGGCCGAGACGGGCAGCCCGAACTGGTCGGCCATCGCCTGGAGCAGCATGCCGTTGCCGGCCGAGCACGAGTTCGAGAGGCGGAAGTTGGCGATGTCGCCGTTCTTCATGAACAGGACCTTGATGTCCTGCCCGCCGATGTCGCAGATGACGTCGACGTCACCGAAGAAGTGCACCGCGCTGGTCATGTGCGCGACGGTCTCGACGACGTTCACGTCCGCGAGCACCGTCTCCTCGAGGACGTCGGCGGCGTAGCCCGTCGCGCCGAAGCCGATGACCTCGAGGCTCGCGCCCTGCGCGCGCACGTGCTCCGAGAGCTGCGCGAGCAGCCATTGCATGTCGGCGATGGGGTTGCCCTCCGAGAGCCGGTAGGCCTTCGCGAGGATCTCGCCGCCTTCGGCGACGAGCACCGCCTTGCTCGAGGTCGAGCCGCCGTCGAGGCCGATGGCCGCGCGCACGACCGAGCCCTGCGCGAGCGGCGGCGGCACGAACGGCGCGATGGAGTAGAGGCGCCGGAACTCGGCGGCCTCCCCCGGGTCGCGCACGAGCGGCGGCCCCGCGCTCTCGCCGAGCCGCGCCTTCCTGCCGTGCGCGACGTAGCCCGCGAGCCCCTCGAAGCCGGTGAAGCGCCCGACCTCGCGCGCCTCGGAGAGGCCGTAGACCGCGGCGCCGAACGCCGCGTACAGCTGCGCCCCCTCGGGCACGAACACGAGCTCCTCGATGGGCGTGTCGCGCGGGTACTCGTGCCCGCGCTCCGCCCACGTCTGGGGGATGCGCAGGCGCCAGCAGTCTTGCAGGAACTTGAGGTAGGTGTTCGGCCCGCCGAGCAGCAGCACCTTGTGCTGGAGCGTGCTGCCGCGCGTCAGCACCGACAGGTTCTGCAGCACGATCGCGTCGGCGAGCGAGCAGAGCACCTCGGCGGCGGGGATGCCGCTCTTGATGAGGTTGACGATGTCGGTCTCGGCGAACACGCCGCACTTGGCCGCGACGTGGTGCAGCTTCGACGCGTCGAACCGGAGCGACTCGACGAGCGCGGGGGGCGCGCCGACCTTGAGGAAGCACTTGTCGATGGTCGCGCCCGTGCCCGAGGCGCACTTGTCGTTCATCGACGCGACGGGGGTCTTGCTCCCCGTCCTCGCGTCGCGCTTCCACAGGATGATCTTCGCGTCCTGCCCGCCGAGCTCGACCACCGAGCCGACGTCGGGGTGCAGGTGCTCGACCGCGAGCGTGACGGCGTTGACCTCCTGCACGAACTTCGCGCCGAGCGGAGCGGCGAGCGGGCTCGCGCCCGAGCCGGTGACGAACATCCGCGCCGCGCCCGACTCCACCTCGCGCGCGAAGCGGCCGGCGACGACGCCGAGCATCTCGAGCACCTTCTCGGGCTGCTTGGTGTGGTGGCGCTGGTAGTCGCTCCAGAGGATGCGCCGCGTGGTCGGGTCGACCACGACGCCCTTGACCGTGGTCGAGCCCACGTCCATCCCGATGACGATCTC
>CAITLX010000736.1 GCA_903893335.1 uncultured delta proteobacterium
GCGGCGCACCGCGTCCTCGTGCGCCTCGCCGAACGCGTTGTCGGTGCGGATGAGGAGGTCGACGTCGGCGCCGCCGTGGCCCGACGGATCGAGCGGGTCGGCGTCGGTCTGCGGCGACCTGCGGAACGTCGCGACCTCGACGACCTTGCCGCCCCCGAACAGCACGTGCACCAGGCGGAAGCGTCGTCCGATGATGCGCGAGTTGCGGAACAGCTCGCGCACGTCCTCGGGGCGCGCGCTGGTCGCGACGTCGAAGTCCTTGGGGCGCCGGTCGAGCAGCAGGTCGCGCACGCAGCCGCCGACCAGGTAGGCCTGGAAGCCGTGGCGCGTGAGCCTGCGCACGACCTTCTGGGCGTCGGAGTCGACCCGCGTGACGTCGAGCGTGACCTCGAAGCGCTCCGGGTGCGGCGACACGCCCGTGTCGTCGGCGAACGGCAGACGCGCCTGCGCCGGCGGTGGCTCCGCGGGCGAGAGCCGGGTGGGCTCTTGGCTCGGGGCGGTGCTCGGCGGCTTGCGGGGGGTGCGACCCATGCTCGGGCGCGAAGATCGTCGGGGGAAGCGCGCCCTCCGCGCGAGGGCGACGCGGCGCCCGTACGAACGCCAGCGACCGTCTAGCAGGCAGCCGCGCGGAAAGCCAGCGGCCACCTGTCGCCGGGCAGCCGACGCCGAGGTGCGCTATCGTGGCGACCATGCTCCGATCGGTCGCTCCTGCTCTCGCCGCATCGCTCGCAGTCCTCCTCTTGCCGGTCGCGGCTTTCGCCCAGGAGGCGCCGCCCGCGCCTCAGGACCCGCTGCCCCAGCTTCCCCCGGCCGCTCCGGCCCCCGGCTACGGCCAGGCACCTGCGGCCCCGCAGCAGCCTCCGGCGCCCGGGCAGGCCGCGCCGCCCGGTTACGCGCAGCAGCCCCCGCCCGGTTACGCCCCCTACGGCCAGCCGCCTCCCGGCTACGCGCCGTACGGCCAGCCGCCCCCGGGCTACGCCCCCTACGGGCAGCCGCCCCCCGGCTACACCGCTCCGCGACGCCCGGCGGCCGCGCAGGCCGCGCAGGACGACGACGAGGCTCCCCCGCCTCCGCCGCGCCGCCGCGCCGCCCGCTCGACCGAGGACGATCCGCCGCCGCCGCCCAAGCCGCGCTCCGACGGCCCCTCGTGGTCGGTGCGCACCGACATCATCGATCTCATCTTCGGCACCGGCAACCTGCAGATCGAGTACGCGGTCGCCGGCCCGCTCACCGTCGAGATCCAGCCGCACTACATCTACGGCGCGTACGGCGCGAAGAACGCCGGCCTCGACGTGAGCGGCGGAGGCGTCGCCTTCGAGGCGGGCGTCTGGTTCGAGGGGCGCCCGTTCCGTGGCTACTTCCTCAAGGGCCACCTCGAGACCGACTCGGTCAAGTACTCGAGCGGCGTCGACAGCATCACCGTGCCGCAGTTCATCTACGGCGCGAAGTTCGGCTCGCAGTCGCTGCTCGGAGGCTTCTTCGCCGTGCAGTACAGCATCGGCATCGGCTTCGACTCGAAGCACGCCGATCGCTCGGTCGTGAACGACAAGGGCGAGTCGGTGACGATCCCCGACCCGAGCCCGCTCGGCAACGGCATGATCCTGCTCGGCGGCCTCGCGCTCGGCGCGTCGTTCTGACGCCGCACGCGTGACCGAACCTCCCGCGCTGCTCTGGCTGCGCGCCGATCTTCGACTCGACGATCACGACGCGCTCGCCGCACTCGTCGCCGCGGGAGCGCCGATCGTGCCGGTGTTCGTGTGGGACCCGGACGCCGACGGCGAGTGGGCCCCCGGCGCCGCGTCGCGCGTGTGGCTGCACCACTCGCTCGCGTCGCTCGGCGCGAGCCTCGCCGCCCGCGGCTCGCGCCTCGTGCTCGCGAGCGGCGCGACGGTCGACGTGCTCGGGCGCATCGCGCAGGCGGTGGGCGCGCAGTCGCTGGCGTACACGCGCCGCTACGAGCCCGCCCAGCGTCGCCTCGAGGCCGAGGTCGCGCGCGCGCTCGGCGCGAGGCTCGCGACGCGCGCGTACGGCGGCGCGCTGTTGTTCGAGCCCGAGGCCATCGCCGGCGCGGCGGGCCAGCCGATGCGCGTCTTCACGCCGTTCTGGTGCAGGTGCCTCGCGCGACCGATGCCGCGACCGGTGTCGGTCCCGAAGGGCCCGCTGCGCGCCCCCGCGCGCTGGCCCCAGTCGCTGCCGCTCGACGCGCTCGGGCTGCTGCCGAGCGTGCGCTGGGATCGCGGCATCACCGACGCGTTCACGCCGGGCGAGGCGGGCGCCGCGCGCGCGCTCGCGCACTTCGTCGATCACCGCCTGGACGACTACGCGGGCCTACGCGACCGCCCCGCGGAGCCTGCCACCTCGCGCCTCTCGCCCCACCTGCACTTCGGCGAGATCACGCCGCGGCGCGTCGTCGCGGCCATCGCCGCGCGCGCCGACGGCGAGGGCGCAGCGAAGTTCCTCGCCGAGCTCGGCTGGCGCGAGTTCGCGCACCACCTGCTCTGGCATTTCCCGCACACCGCCACGCAGCCGCTGCGCGGCGAGCTCGCGTCGCTCCCCGCGACCGCGAGCGCCGCAGAGCTGTCGGCGTGGCAGCGCGGCAGCACCGGCTACCCGCTCGTCGACGCGGGACTGCGCGAGCTCTGGGCGACCGGCAGCATGCACAACCGCGTGCGCATGGTCGCCGCGTCGCTGCTCGTGAAGCACCTGCAGGCGAGCTGGCGCGACGGCGCGCGCTGGTTCTGGGACACGCTCGTCGACGCCGACCTCGCGAGCAACACGCTCGGCTGGCAATGGACGGCAGGCTGCGGCGCCGACGCCGCGCCCTACGAGCGCATCTTCAACCCCGTGCTGCAAGGCGAGCGCTTCGATCCGCAGGGTGCCTACGTTCGCCGCTGGATCCCCGCGCTCGCGCGCCTGCCCGACGCGCACGTGCACGCGCCGTGGGAGGCGCCGGCGCTCGTGCTCGCAGCCGCCGGCGTGCGCCTCGGCCGCGACTACCCGCCGCCGATCGTCGACCACGCGTTCGCGCGCAAGCGAGCCCTCGCCGCCTACTCGTCGTGGCGAGGGCGTTGAGCTTTCGGGCACCCCCTGTCATCGCCGACGTTGACGCGGACCCCTCCCGGGGTCACCTTTCCCCTCCTCTCCTCCCCCCCGGGGCCGCGCGCTTGACACGCCTCGACGAAGGGGCTACCCATTCCGCCCCCGTTTCTGCGACCGAGGGTTCAGGTCTCCCCATGACGTTCCGCACCTTCACCGCCAAGCCCGCCGAGGCGCTCGAGAAGCGCACGTGGTGGGTCCTCGACGCCACCGACAAGCCCCTCGGCCGCCTCGCCAGCGCCGTCGCCAGCGTGCTGCGCGGCAAGCACAAGCCCGAGTTCACCCCCAACGTCGACACCGGTGACTTCGTCATCGTCGTCAACGCCGACAAGGTGAAGCTGACGGGCCAGAAGCTCGATCAGAAATTCTACCACGTGCACAGCAAGTACCCGGGCGGCCTCCGCAGCGAGAGCTACCGGCACCTGCTCGAGCGCAAGCCCGAGTTCCCGATCGAGAAGGCCGTCAAGGGCATGCTCCCGAAGAACGTCCTCGGCCGCGAGATGCTCACCAAGCTGAAGGTGTACGCGTCTCCCGACCACCCCCACGCTGCGCAGCAGCCCAAGCCCCTCACCGTGAGCCTCTGACATGACCGCTACCGCTACCGACCTTCGCACGTACGCCACGGGCAAGCGCAAGACGGCCATCGCTCGCGTCTGGGTCAAGCCCGGCTCGGGTCAGTTCGAGGTCAACGGCGTCACCGGCGACTCGTACTTCGAGCGCGAGACCTCGCGCATGATCATGCGCCAGTCGCTCGAGCTTCTCGAGCTGCTCGACAAGTACGACGTGGTCGCCACGGTCGCCGGCGGCGGGCACAGCGCCCAGGCCGACGCGATGCGCCACGGCATCGCCCGCGCGCTCATCACGATCGACCCCGAGCGCCGCCCCAGCCTCAAGAAGGCCGGCTTCCTGACGCGCGACGCGCGCAAGAAGGAGCGCAAGAAGTACGGTCAGCCGGGCGCCCGCAAGCGCTTCCAGTACTCCAAGCGCTGATCGACGCCTCGGCGTCGCAACCCACCGCTCCAGCGAGGGGCTCGTGTTCGAGCACGCCCAGAACCTGCGCGTCGGCATCGTCGGCGCAGCCGGTTACACCGGCGCGGAGCTGGTGCGCCTCGCGCACAGGCACCCGCGCCTGCTCATCACCTTCGTCGCCGCGCGCGAGCGCGCCGGCAAGCTGCTGGGCGAGGCCCTGCCGTCGACGGCGGGCGTGCCGGGCGTCGGCGACCTCGTGCTCGAGACGTTCGAGCCCGAGCGGGCGCCCGAGGTCGCGTCGCGCTGCGACGTCGTCTTCACCGCGTTGCCGCACGCGGCGAGCGCGCGCGCGGGAAAGGCGCTGCTCGACGCGGGCTGCCAGGTCATCGACCTCTCGGCCGACTACCGGCTGCGCGACGCGGGCACGTACGCGGCCTGGTACGGCGAGCACCCGCACCCCGAGCTCTGCGCCGACGCCGTGTACGGCCTGCCCGAGCTTCACCGCGCCGAGCTCGAGGGCGCGCGCCTCATCGCGGCGCCGGGCTGCTACCCGACGTGCAGCATCCTCGCGCTCGCGCCGCTGCTTTCGGCGGGCCTCGTCGAGCCGAGCGGCATCGTCATCGACGCGAAGAGCGGCGTCTCGGGCGCGGGGCGCTCGCCCGGCGCATCGACGCACTACCCCGAGACGGCCGAGGGCATCCGCCCCTACAAGATCGCCGGCACGCACCGCCACACCCCCGAGATCGAGCAGGAGCTCGCGCGCGCGGCGGGCTCCGAGGTGCGCGTCGTCTTCACGCCGCACCTGGTGCCGATGACGCGCGGCCTGCTCGCCACGGCCTACGCGCGCGCGCGCGCGGGCACGACGGCCGACGCGTGCCGCGAGGCCGCCCGTGCCGCCTACCGCGACGGGCTCGTCACCGTGCTCGACGGCGACCGCCTGCCCGACACGCTGCATGTGCGCGGCAGCGCGCGCGCGCACGTCGCGTACGCGCTCGACGCGCGCACCGGGCTGGTCGTCGCCATCGGCGCGATCGACAACCTCGCGCGCGGCGCCTCCGCGCAGGCCGTGCAAGCGCTCAACGTGTCGCGCGGGTTGCCCGACGCGCTGGGCCTCCCCGAAATCGCGCTGTTTCCCTGAGCTGCGCCGCGCGAGATCGCGCTGTTGCTCGCGGCGAGCCTCGCGCGAGTTCGCGCTGTTTCCCTTGGCTACGCGGCGCGAGATCGCGTCTCAGGCGCGAGGAGCTACTGCGCGCACTGGAAGATCGCGTAGCCGCCGACCGGGTCGGTGGAGCCGAGCACATGGCGCGTGACCCAGGTGACCGCGACGCGCTGACGCGACGCCGCGACGGCGATCTTCTTGCCCTCGTAGCTGCCGAGCGAGACGGAGCCTGCGGGCAGATCGACCGGGACCGAGACCGCCGCGGTGGCGAGCTTCGCGGAGTTCGCGCCGTCGATGCGGAAGAGCGTCATGCCGTGCGGGCGCGCGCCCGCCACCACGACGTGCGTGCCGAGCACGGCCACGTCGGCGCCGGTGAAGGGGCCGCCCGTGAGCGAGCCGGAGCCGACCGAGAAGCCGTCGGCGCTCTGCGCGCTCCACGCGAGCGTCCCGCCCGCGCCCGCGACGACCGCGATGGCGCGCGTGGGCCACGCGGTGACGGCGCCGAACGAGCCCCCGGCGAGCGTGCTGATCTTGGGCGCGCCGGCCTCGGCCGACGCGGGGCCGACCGAGAGCTGCGCGCCGATGCCGCCGTCGACGGGCGCGTCGATCAGGGTCGCGATGACGCCGCGGTCGCTGGCGACCTGGGCCCACGAGCTGGTGACGCCGGGCGCGATGGCGAAGAAGCCGGCGGGCAGCGGCGCGCGCGCCTCGTCGATGTCGAAGTAGTTGGCGGCGCCCTGCGCGACGTACGCGAAGCGGTAGACCGCTGCGCCCGCGCCCGCGTCGCCCGACGACGCGCCGGGCACGCTGCTCGGCGCGAGCGCGAGGGCGTGCGCCTGGGCGAGCGAGATCGAAAGCGAGGGGTCGGCGACCAGGCTCCACGCCGAGGGGAGCCCGCTCGCGTCGAGCGTGACGAAGGTCGCCCCGCCGCCGGCTGCGCCGCAGTTGGGCTGCACGGCGGCCATCAGGCCAGCTGTGCCGCGCGTCACGAGGCCGAGGCCGTCGTCGGACGCAACGCCCGCGCAGCTTCCGACCGTGGTGTAGCTCGGCGCGCCGAGCTGGCCGTCGTCGGTGAGCGTCACCGTCGTCACCCGAGCGGTCGTCGTGTCGGCCTTCTGCTCGTGGTACGCGATGACGAAGCCCGTCGCCGTGGCCGCGACCGCGGGGCCCGACTCGTTGGCGCCGGGCTCGAGGGGCGCAGGCAGCGCGCCGGACTTCACGAGCGCGAGCGAGCAGCTTCCCGTGGCGCCGCCGTCGTTGTGGATGCCGCCGCCCGCCCCGGAGCACGAGCCACCCGCGCACGTCGAGGGCGCGACGCACGCGCCCGCGGGCTGCGTGGGGTCGACCTCGATGCTGATGCTGCGGACCTTGTCGAGGTTGGCGTTGGTGCAGCCGTACGCGACGACGTTGCACAGGTCGTCGCGCAGCAGCACCGCGAAGCCGTAGGCCGACTTGGAGAGGTCGCCGGGGGCGGGCAGCCCCTGCTCGGAGCTGACGACGGCGCGGAAGCTCGCGCCATTGGTGGCGCCGACCTGCAAGTCGGCGTCGGTCGGGCACTGGCCATCGAAGACGGCGAGCTCGGCCCAGGTGCCCACCTGCGTGCAGAACGCCGTGCCGCACAGCGCCTGCTGGTCCTCGGTCGGCGTGACGCACACCGAGCCGTCGTTGCGGACCTGGCAGGGGTCGGACAGCGAGATCTCGACGGCCTCTTTCTTGGCGCAGCCCGCGGCGAGCGTGGCGACGACGACGAGGGCGAGCGAGGCGGAGCGAAGCGGACGGTGTTGGATCATGGGGCCATCTGCTCGCGGCGCGACGTCGTCTGACCCGAGACGATGACCACCGAGATCACCTTCGTGGGGGAGCCGGCGCGGCGCAGCATGATGCGGTGCTCGCCCGGCGAGAGCGATGCGTGCACGACCGGCGAGGGCCCGAGCGAGCGCGAGCCGTCGCGCACGTCCTCGCAGAACGGGTTGCACACGACCGTGAAGAAGCCCGGGCCTCCGGCGCTCTCGGCGGCAGCCGCAGGCGCCGCGGCGCGGGGTGCAGCCGCCGGGGTCGGCAC
>CAITLX010000737.1 GCA_903893335.1 uncultured delta proteobacterium
CCGTGCGATCGACCCCGTGTCGACCGTCATCACGACCTGGCAAAGGGGGACCCAGACGCTGCTCACCGGCTCCACGTATTACAGCTATCCGGTGGGCGCCGCCGTCGTGGACGCGGCGGGCGACGCGGTGCTGCCGGCGTCTTGCACGGGTGGCTACTGCGTCGTGCGTCGCAGCGCGGGCAAGCTCTCGCTCGCGGCAGGCGCGGGGGCGAACGTCGTGCCCGCCAGCGGCGCCATCACCGCCGTCGGCGTCGCGCTGGCGAGCTACTTCCCCCTCGCGAGCGACCCGGCGGGCAACCTCTTCGCCGGCAATCCCGGCTCCGGCGTCATCGGCATCGACCTGGTCACCTCGCGCGCGACGCGCACGATCGGTGATCTGACGACCTCGACCGCGACGGGCGATTTCGGCCTCGCGAAGAGCGCGACGACGACCGCCCGGGCGATCGGCATGGATGCAGCGGGGCACCTCTACGTCGTCGAGGCCTCGCAGGTGCGCCAGGTGTGGAAGGCAGGCTCCACGACGCCGACGGCGATCTCGCTGACGAAGACGACCGGCGACGGCGAGGGCGCCCTCGCGAGCGATTTCGGCGCACCCATCACCGCGACCGTCCGCGGCGCGGGTGGTCAGGCGCTGAGCGACGTCACGGTGCGGTGGAGCTCACCCGACGGTGCGGTCGTGCAGGATTCGTCCCTGTCCGACGCGGCGGGCGTCGCGTCCACGTCGGTGCAGCTGGGCGTCGAGGCGGGCACCTACGCGGTCGACGCGGACGTGACGGACCTCTATGGCCGCTCGGTCGCTGGCGTGAAGCAGACGTTCAGCCTCACCGCGAACGCGCCGGCCGCGGGCCAGGTGACGGCGCTCTTCAACGCCGGAGGCTCGAGCGGCGCGGCGGTCGTCCCGGGCCCGGCGCTCGCCTCGCCGCTCACCACGCCCTACGGCATCGCGTTCGCCGACGATGGCTCGTACTTCGTCGTCAGCGGTCGCCAGGTGCTTCGGGTCACCAAGAGCGGCTATGCGACGTTGCTCGCGGGCGTGGCTTCGGGTGGTGCGTCGGCGGGCGACGGCGGCAAGGCGATCGACGCGTTGATCTACCCCGAGCAGCTTGCTTACGACGGCGTGCGCAACCGACTCTACCTCACCGACTGGAACGCGCGCACCGTCCGGGCCGTCGACCTCGGCACCGGCATCATCACGCGCCTCGGCGGCGGAGGCACCGCCGCTGGCCCTGGTTACGGCGACGGCGGACCGGCGACGTCGGCAGACCTCGGGAGCATCGACACCAACACGCAGAGCGTGCTCGCGGTCGGTCCTGACGGCGCAGTGTACGTCCGCTCGCAGTCGCGCATCCGCCGCATCGACCCGACGCTGGGCTCGATCGCGACCTGGTTCGACCCCGCGACGTACACCTCCCCGACGCTGTCGCTCAATTGCGGTGGCTACGTGTCGTCCGGCCCGGTGTTCGACGCAGCCGGCAACGCCTACTTCGTCGCCGACGCCTACGGCGTCGGGCTGGGCGCGCCGTACGACAACAACGCGAGCTACTACACCACCATCATCGCGCGCCGCGCGACCGACGGCACGGTCACGCGGGTGGCCGGCAACTACGCGGCGGCCACGACGCTCATCGATGTGATCGCCACCGAGGTCGGCGTTGGCTACCAGACGGTGCTCGCCGTCAATGCGGCGGGCGACGTCGCTTACTCGACCTCGGGGCAGGGGATGGTCAAGCGCATCGACCCCATCACGGGCAACGTCGTCGCGGCGCTGGGCACCGGGACGGTCGGGACCCCGACGCTGCTCTCGTCTGCGCTCACCTCGAAGGTGGGCGGTTCGACACCGGTGGTGGTGTTCGACCCGTCGGGGCGCCTCGCCGTCATCGACTACGACACCTCGCGCGTGCTGCGCGTCTGGTGACGGGGCGCGCGGGTCGGGCGTTCAGGGCGCGGAGAAGACGTTCAGCTTCCCGTCGCTGCCGACGACGACCCGCCCGCGCACCGCGATGGGCGTCGTGAAGTGCTGGGTGTGGCCGAGCGCGTCGCCCGCGCCGCCGCCGGCGTAGACGAGCGCGCCGGTCGCGCCGTCCCAGCCGCGCAGGCGCTCGTCCCCCTCGGCGCCCTCGGCCCACACCATCGCGTCGGCGCCCGCCGCGTCGGTCATCGTCACCATCGGCGAGCCGTAGCCCCCCGACGTCGCGCACCAGACGAGCGCGAGCGTCGGCGGTGCGGTCGGCGTGACGCGCACGACGCCGAGGTCGGCCCCCGCGACGGCGTTCGGGCAGCCGGCGATCGACCCGCCATCGTGGTGGCGAAACGCGACGAAGGTGCCCGCGCTCGTGGTGAACGCGGCCGGCGCGTTGGTGAACTCGGTGCCCGCGGCGCCCGCGTGCAGGTGCGCGAGCGGCGCCGACGCGAGCCCGCCGAGGTGCGCGCGGTCGAGCAGGTACAGCTCGCCGTCCTTGCCCATCGCCATGACGAGCGCCGAGGGGGTGGCGCCCGCGACGTCGAGCAGGAGCGCGCCGGTGCCGCCGATGTCCACGTCGGCCGCGTCGAGCTGCTGCCAGTTGGTCGGCACCCAG
This sequence comes from uncultured delta proteobacterium, assembly GCA_903893335.1. Lineage (GTDB taxonomy): Bacteria > Myxococcota_A > Polyangia > Polyangiales > Polyangiaceae > CAITLX01. The sequence continues at coordinate 2,577 of CAITLX010000737.1, forward strand.
AGGTCGGCCGGGTCGCCGTCGAGCGAGGCAGCGCTCGGGAAGCGCAGCACGGCCTCGCCGCCGCCCCACGCAGCCGCGCCCTTCGTGTTGCCCGTCGTGACGAACACGCTCGCGCCGTCGCCGGCGGGGCCCGCCACGGCCCACGAGCCGCCCCCCTCGGCCGCCGTCGCGTACGCGCCGACGACGGTCGCCGTCGCGACGTCGAGGCCGACGAGGTAGCCGTGGTAGGGCCCGCAGTCGCCGTAGTGGCCGCCGAAGGGGACGTAGAGCGTGCCGCCTTGCAGGAGCAGCGCGCCGCGCTGGTTCTCGTAGCGCGCGTCGAAGCCGATGGCGCCGTGGTGCAGCGAGCCGAGATCGACCGGCCAGCCCGCGCGCTCGCTGCCGTCGTCGAGCGAGAGCGCGTGCACCTCGTAGGTGGCGATGACCGACGACGCCGTGGCGTCGGTGCCGCGCGCGAGCGCCACGTACGCGGTGCGCGTCGCGAGATCGATGGCGGGGGTGCTCGTCGCGCCGACGGGCACGACGTTGCCGCACCCCGCGCCGGTGTGCGCGGCGCTGGGGCCGAGGTCGCGCGTCCACGCGACGGCGCCGGTGGTCTCGTCGAGCGCGTCGACCTCGTCGCGGTCGGTCACGACGAGGAAGCGCCCGTGCCCTCCGGGCGCGTCGACGAACAGCGGCTGCGCGCGCACCTTGCCCGAGACCGTGCCGTCGAAGGCCGCGTCGCGCGCGAGCGTGGCGGCGCGGGCGCGCGTGAGCGTGGGCTGCACGTACACGCCGTCGCGCGTCGCGCGCGCGTGGAACGTGACGACGGACGGGTCGCTCGGGTCGGTCGCGCCGTCGGCCGTGACGTCCGCGGAGGTGTCGGCTGCCGCGTCGCTCGCTGCCTCGCTCGCCGCGTCGGCGCCTGCGTCCGGCCCGGCTCCGACGGTGCCGGAGTCGTCCGAGGTCGAGCCGCAGCCGGCGACGACGAGGCACGCGAGCGTGAGGCTCGCGCGAGCCCGAGATCGGCGCGAGCGCCGCGTGGCAACATCCCCCATTCATGGGAGGGTGCCCGCGCGCACCGGCCGCAGCAAGCCGCCGAGGCCCTCTCTCCGCCCATGGCCGGAGAGCCCGCGCCTGGGGGGCCTTGCGGCGGGGGGGATCGTCCGCACATTGGACAGCGCCGTGGAGCCCCAGCTGCGTGTACGCCCCCCCGCCGTCGCGGGCGTCTTTTACCCGGACGCCCCCGGTGAGCTCGCGCAGCTCGTCGATGGGCTGCTGCTGGCTGCGGCGCCCGTCGAGGGCGCGCCCGTGCCCAAGGCGCTCGTCGTGCCGCACGCGGGCTTCCCCTACTCGGGGCCCATCGCCGCTGCCGCGTGGGCGCGGCTCGCCCCAGCCGCCGGGCGCATCACGCGCGTGGTGCTGCTCGGGCCGGCGCACCGCGTGCACCTCGGCGGCCTCGCGCTCCCCGAGGCCGATGCGCTCGCGACGCCGCTCGGCCTGGTCGCCGTCGACGCCGAGGCGGCGCG
>CAITLX010000738.1 GCA_903893335.1 uncultured delta proteobacterium
CCTCCCCCGATCCGCGCGCGGTCGCCCGCGCGCTACACGCTGATGGCGCCCTTGCGGAAGTCGCTCCGGGCGATCTTGACGTTGACGCACGCGGGCTTGCCGCACGCGAACGCCGCGTCGAGCGCGGGGCCGAGCTCGTCGAGCGTCTCGACCCAGAAGCCGCGGCGCAGCTGCGCCGCCCCTTCTCGTTCGTGCGCGAGCTCGACGCGTGGGCCGCGGGAGCGCAGGCGCGCTGAGGCGCGCGACGGGCGCGCCTCACAGGCAGCTGGAGATCTTGCGGATGTGCGGGACGAGCCCTGCCGGGATCGTGGGGGGCGACGACACGCTGAACCTCTCGGGCGCGAGCAGCTCGCCGGTCGTGTACTGCGCGTCGACGTACGTGACGGCGTCGGCGCCGAGCGTCGCGGGCACGAGCTTCGCGTAGAGGCCGCCCCCCTGCGCGTCGAGCGTGACGCTGCCGAAGGCGAACGCGTCGTCGCCGCTCCACCAGAAGCGAACCTCGTCGACGTCGAGCGCAGGGCCGCCTCCGTCCACGATCGCGGCGACGTAGGTCGCGGCGCCCACGGTGGAGAGCTGCACGAGCGGCGCGGCGGGCAAGTAGGCGTAACGCGCATCGGTGCCGAACGCGTGGTGGAAGAGGGCGCGCTGCGCGCCGTCGGCGTGGAGCGACGCGCGCTGCTCGATCGTCGCGGCGCTCTCGAGGCCCGTCGCCGAGTAGCAACCGTGGTCGAAGTTGCCGACGAGCGACGCGCGCTTCTCGGTGCCCGGCAGGGCGTCGAACGTCGCGCGGAACGCGGTGAGCGGGAAGAACTCGTCGGTCGTGCCGTCCACCATCATGACGCTGCCTCGCGTCGCCCCCACCATCGCGGCGGGGTCGATGAGCGCCGCCTGGAGCTTCGTCCACTCGGGGCTGGCGGTCGTGAGCCCCGCCTGCGTGAGCAGCGCGTGCTGCCAGGCGTCGGGCGAGGCGGTCGAGACGCTCCACGCGCCCGTCCCGCTCTGCGGCACGGCCGCGACGATGCGCGGGTCGGCGCCCGCGGCCATCAGGCTGGCGACGCCGCCGGCCGAGAAGCCCGTCATGCCCAGCCGCGCCGGATCGACCTCCGCGTGGGCCGCGAGGCAGGTCGCGGCGCGCAACCCCGCGACGGTGTGCGCCCAGAACCACGATCCGCGCACGTCGCGCAGCGTGTCGAACATGCGGTAGCCGCCGTCGTACGACGCCGGGCGCCCCTCGGACGTGTTCTCGGGGACGGTGCCGCCCCCTGGGCCCGTGTACGCGAGCACGAACATGCCGAGCAGCGCCGCGGTGCCGGTCGCGTGGTCCTCGGCTGCGTAGCCGCCGAGGCCGTGCGCGCGCACGACGCCGGGCAGGGGGGAGGTCGCGCCGACCGGGCGCGCGGCGTAGCCGCGGATCGTGATCGGCTCGAGCTTGCCGTCGATCGACTCCCACGAGCGGAACGAGACGTTCCACACGTCGAGCAGCGCGCCGCTCTTCCACGCGGTGCGGTGCGCGTCGAACGTGCACGCCGCGGTCGAGGGGTCCGCTATCGCGGCGAGGTCCCAGAGCGGGCCTGGCGTCGCTCCGTCGTCGGCGTCTGCGTCGCCTCCGGGCGAGGCCTCGACCTCGACGTCGCTCGCTGCGTCGTCTCCCCCGTGCGCGTCGTCGGCGACGGCGTCGCCCCCCGCGTCGGCGGCGTCGGGGCCGCGCGGGTCGCCCGGGGCGTCGGACGCGCCAGAGCCGCACCCGGCGAGCGTCGCTGCGAGCCACCCGAGCCGTACCGTCGTGCGTCGCATCGTGCCTCCCCCGATCCGCGCGCGGTCGCCCGCGCGCTACACGCTGATGGCGCCCTTGCGGAAGTCGCTCCGGGCGATCTTGACGTTGACGCACGCGGGCTTGCCGCACGCGAACGCCGCGTCGAGCGCGGGACCGAGCTCGTCGAGCGTCTCGACCCAGAAGCCGCGGCCGCCGCACGCCTCGACGATCTTCTCGTAGCGCGTGTAGTCGAGCTTGGTCGCCACCGCGCGCTCCTCGCCGTACAGCTCGACCTGCCCGCGGAGGATCTGCGTCCAGCCCGCGTCGTTGCCGATGAGCGCGATGACGGGGATGTTCTGGCGCGCCATCGCCTCGAACTCCATCGCGTGCAGGCCGAACGAGCCGTCGCCGTAGACGATGACGGTGCGCGCGTCGGGGCGCGCGAGCGCGGCGGCCATCGCGTAGCCCGGGCCGACGCCGAGCGTGCCGAGCGGGCCCGGGTCCATCCAGATCTGCGGGTGCTCGAGCTTGAGCACGTAGGCCGCCGTCGCGACGAAGTCGCCGCCGTCGCCGATGACGATGTCGTTCGGCCCGAGGCGCTTGCCGAGCTCGGCGCACACGCGCAGCGGGTTGGGGGGGCTGGCGTCGGACTCGATCTCCGCGAGCATCTTGCCCCGGCGCTTGTCCTCGTCGGCGCGCACCGCGGCGAGCCACGCGTCGCAGCGCTTGGGGGCCGTCATCTGCGCGAGCAGCTGCTCGAGCACGAGGCCCGTGTCGCCCTGCATCGCGACGTCCACGCGCCGGTTGCGACCGAGCTCGGCGCCGTCGAGGTCGACCTGGACGATCTTGCCCGCGGGGTTCCACGTGCCGTGGCGGCCGTAGTCGACGCGGAAGTCGAAGGGCGTGCCGAACACGAACGCCACGTCGGCGTGCTCGAGCGCGTACCTGCGCGAGCGCGTCATCAGGTTGGGGTGCGCGTAGGGCAGCGCGCCGCGCGCCATGCCGTTGAGGTAGAACGGCGCCGCGACCGCGTCGGCCATGCGGCGCACCGCGTCGCGCCTGGGCGACCAGCGAAGCTGCGAGCCGACGATGAACACCGGGCGCTCGGCCGAGGCGAGCAGCGCGGCGGCCTGCGCGACGAGCGCGGGGTCGCCGGCGGGTCGCGACGGCGCCATCGGCGCGGTCAGGGGCAGATCCTCGTCGTCGGCGCCGTTCATCAGCAGATCGAGCGGCATCTCGAGGAACACGGGGCCGGGCACGTTCGACTGCGCGATGCGGAAGGCCGAGTCGAGGTACTCGCCGATGCGCCGCGCCTCGGGCACCTGCACGCTCCACTTGGTGATGGGGCGCATGAGCGTCACGCAGTCCATGTCCTGCAGGCTGCCCATGTCGCGCAGGATGTGGGGGCCCGCGCCGCCGATCATGATCATGGGGATGCCCGCGCGCTGCGCGTTGGCCACGGCCGTCACCGCGTCGGTGATGCCCGGCCCCGCCGTCACGGCGCACACGCCCGGCTTGCCCGTCACGCGCGCGTAGCCGTCGGCTGCGTGGCCCGCGGTCTGCTCGTGGCGCGTATCGACGACGCGGATGCCCTCGTCGAGGCAGCCGTCGTAGATGGCCTGCACGTGCCCGCCGCAGAGCGTGAACAGGTGCGTGATGCCGTGTCGCTTGAGCGCCTGGGCGACCAGGCGCCCCCCGTGAACGAATGCCATGGGGGGCGAATGTATCAGCTTCGCCGCTGCGTCCAGCCCGATGCGCCGGTCGTTGGGCCGTCGCGCCGCGCGAGCGACGACGTCAGTGCAGCCCGCCGACCAGCCACGCGTACGCGGGCACGAGCACCTCTTCGGGGCTCGCGCCCCCCTGCGTGGCGGGGCCCGTCCCCCCCTCGTGGCTCGGCATCAGGAAGCCGTGGTCGCCGAAGAGGAAGACGAGCGTGCGCGGCTGCAGCGTGCGCGCGTAGGCGGCGATGGACGCGGAGACCTCGTCGGCCAGCGCGTCGAGCCGGGCGGGCAGGGGAGGCCCAGGCTCGCGCGAGCGCGCCTCGACGAGATCGAGCTTGAGCACGCTGCGCGGCCCGACCTTCACGCGGCGCAGCGTCGAGGCGGCGCGTCCGCGCGCGAACGAGTCCTCGCGCTCGGCGCTCGGGTCCATCGACGCGAGGCCGGCCTGCCCGCGCGCGAGCAGATCGGCCTGCACGTCCGTCGTCGTCGGCAGCGCGGCCCAGAGCAGCATGCGCTCGGTGCACGCGGCGCGCTGGCCGAGCGCGAGGCGCAGCCTCTCGTGCACGCGCAGCCCGAGGTCGAAGCGCATCCCGTCCACGACGAGCAGCTGCGTGGACTTCGCGCCGTGCAGCCGCGCGATGCGCGTCGCGAGCGCGGGGGCGTCGAGCACCATGAGCGGACGCTTGCCGGTGACGCGAAGCGCGCCGAACGCCTCGGAGTAGCTCTTCGCGAAGCTCGCCGACCATGCCGCGAG
>CAITLX010000739.1 GCA_903893335.1 uncultured delta proteobacterium
CACCGCGAGCAGCGCCGGCACGCCGCCGCCCTCGGAGTAGGTCTCGCGCACGCGGTGGCCGGGGCCCTTGGGGGCGACCATGCTCACGTCCACGTCCTTCGGCGGCGTGATGCAGCCGTACCGGATGTTGAAGCCGTGCGCGAACATGAGCGTCTTGCCCGCGCGCATGTGCGGCGCGACGCCCTCGTGCCAGATCGCCGACTGCGCGGTGTCGGGCGCGAGGATCATGACGACGTCGGCGTGGGCCGCCGCTTCGGCCACGGTGGCGACCTTGAGCCCCGCACCCTCGGCGCGCTTGCGGCTGACGCTCGCGGCGTGCAGCCCGATGGTCACGTCCACGCCGCTGTCCTTGAGGTTGAGCGCGTGCGCGTGGCCCTGCGAGCCGTAGCCCACGATGGCGACCTTCCGCGCGCGGATGAGGGAGAGGTCGGCGTCGGCGTCGTAGCGGATCTGAGCGGCCATTGGGTTGTCTTCCGTGGGGATGTGGGGGTGTCGGGTCAGGCGGCGGGGACGTCGCCGCCGGGGGTCGGGTTGGCGTCGCGCAGCGCGGTGCCGTCGGCGCCGCGGGTCATGGCGACGACGCCCGTCTGCACCATCTCGGTGATGCCGAACGGGCGGAGCACGGAGACCAGGCCGTCGATCTTGTCCTGGGTCCCGGTGATCTCGAGCATGAGCGCGCTCGGCGAGACGTCGACGACGCGCGCGCGGAACACCTCGGCGAGCTGCATCGCCTCGGCGCGGCGCTCGGGCGCGACGTCGATCTTCAAGAGCGCGAGCGTGCGCGTGACCGACGGCTTGTCCGTGATCTCCTGCACGTCGAGCACGTTGACGAGCTTGCGGAGGTTGGCCGTGATGCGCAGCGCCGTGTCGCGGTCGGCGGCGGCCACGATCGTCATGCGCGAGACGCCCGGCTCGTGGGTGCGCCCCACGTTGAGCGAGTCGATGTTGAACGCGCGGCGGCGAAACAGCGACGCGACGCGGTCGAGCACGCCGGGGCGGTCCTCGACGTGCACGACGAAGGTACAGAGCGCGGTGGCCATCACTCCTCGTCCTCGCCGGTCTCGTAGATGGGGTTGTGCTTGCGACCCTGCGCGGGGCGGCGAATCATCTCGCCGAGCGGCGAGCCGGCGGCGACCATGGGGTAGACGCTGTCCTCCTGCTCGACGCGGAAGTCGATGACGACGGTGCCCACGGCGGCGCGCGCGTGCGCGACGGCGCCCTCGATCTCGCTGCGCTGCCGCACGCGCAGCCCCTCGAGCCCGTGCGCCTCGGCGAGCTTCACGAAGTCGGGGCTCTTCATCGGCGTCGCCACGTAGCGCCCGCCGTAGAAGAACTCCTGCCACTGGCGGACCATGCCGAGGAAGCCATTGTTGATGATGGCGACGTGGATCTTCACGCCCTCCTGCGCGATGGTCGAGAGCTCGCACGCGGTCATCTGGAAGCCGCCGTCGCCCACGACGACCCACACCTCCTCGTCGGGCATCGCGAAGCGCGCGCCGATGGCCGCCGGCAGCGCGAAGCCCATGGTGCCGAGGCCGCCCGAGGTCACGAGCTTGCGCGGGTGATCGTGCCGGTAGTACTGCGCCTCCCACATCTGGTGCTGGCCGACGTCGGTGACGACGAGCGCGTTGCCGCCCGTCAGGCGCCACAGGTCGTGGATGACGTGCGCGGCGTGCAGGCGCCCCTCGTCGGGCAGCGTCTGGATGTCGCGCACCGCCGAGTGCCCCTTGAGCTCGTCGATGTGCGCGCGCCACGCGGTGCGCTGACGCTGCGACACGCGCGGGATGAGCGCGCGCAGGATCTCGCGCACGTCGCCGACGAGCGGCACGTCGACCTTCACGACCTTGTTGATCTCGGCCGGGTCGAGCTCGACGTGGATCTTCTTCGCGCCGCGGGCGTAGTTGTCGAGGTGCCCGGTGACGCGATCGTCGAAGCGCATGCCGAGCGCGACGAGCAGATCGGCCTCCTGGATGGCGGTGTTGACCCACGCCTCGCCGTGCATGCCCATCATCCCGAGGCTCTGCGGGTGGCTCGCGGGGAAGCCGCCGAGCCCGAGCAGCGTGAGCGCGACGGGGAGATCGGCCTTCTCGACGATCTGCCTGAGCTCGTCCTCGGCGCCGGCTGCGACGATGCCGTGTCCGGCGAGCACCATGGGGCGCTGGGCGCCGTCGATGAGGCGCACGGCCTCGTCGATCGACGCGGGCCCGGGGCTGTGGTCGGGGCGGTAGCCGCGCATCTTCACGGGCGCGTCGTCCCAGGCGAAGACGGTCTTGGCCTGCTGCGCGTCCTTCGTGATGTCGACGACGACGGGCCCCGGGCGGCCGGAGCGCGCCACGTAGAACGCCTCCTTGATGGTGGGGGCGATGTCCTCCACGCGCGTCACCAGGTAGTTGTGCTTGGTGATGGGCAGCGTGACGCCCGTGATGTCCGTCTCCTGGAAGGCGTCGGTGCCGATGAGCGTCGAGGTCACCTGGCCGGTGATGCAGACGATCGGGATCGAGTCGAGCATGGCCGTGGCGATGCCCGTGACGAGGTTGGTCGCGCCGGGGCCCGAGGTCGCCACCGCGACGCCCACGCGCCCCGAGGCGCGCGCGTAGCCGTCGGCCATGTGCGCGGCGCCCTGCTCGTGGCGCACGAGCACGTGGCGCACCGGGGCGCCGACGAGCGCGTCGTACGCGGGCATGATCGCGCCGCCCGGGTAGCCGAACACGATGTCGACCCCCTCCTGGGCGAGCGACTCCCAGATGATCTCGGCGCCGGTGAGCGTCTCGCCTCGGCGGTCGCGGTGGGGTGGGCGTTGGTGGGGCAAGGTGGCGTCTCGTTCGGGAAGGCCCCCGTGGGGGCGTGACCAACGCGAAAACCCCGCATCCTGGGTTGCCGGATGCGGGGCCTGGGGGTCGTCGTCGTGGATGGCTACGAAGACCCGCGCCCGCACCCGGCGCCCCGAAGGACACCGAGCAGGACCTGCCCGCGAAGAAGCAGCACGCGGCGCGCGGGCGTCGGCACGGGGCCGATCGGCGCGGGCGTCGGGACGCTCCTCAGGGCACGCATGAGGTCAGAAGGATAACCCGGTGGCGGGGCGTGTCAAAAAAATCGTGCGGTGCGTCATGACGCGCGTCGCACCCTCCCCGGACCCCCCTGGCGACCCTCGCTAATAGCCCTTGCGGGCCAGCACGGCCTGGCCGGGCTCGAGCTCGCGCATGGTGCTCGTCACGATGGCCGTCGCCGTGTGGTCGCGCACGCGAAGCACGCGCAGCTCGCCGATGACCTCGTCGGGGTACGACTGCTCGGAGCGGCTCGCCTCGCGAGGCGCGTCGACGATGGTCGCGGGGCGCGTCGACTCGTAGCGCACGTCCGACTGCGTGAAGCGGCTGGCCTGGCCGAGCGTGCCGCGGAACGAGTCCCCCTTCACGACGACGAAGAAGCGGTTGCCCGGCACGAGGCCGTCCTTCTCCCCCTTGTCGAGGAACACGACCTGGTTCTGCCCGTAGATGACGTGCGGGTAGAGCGAGGCGGTGATGTGCGACCAGAGGTCGACGGCGTTCTTCACGGGGGCCACGACGTCGTAGCGACGGCCGACGGGGCCGATCTTCGCGCCGCGCTCGATGACGTCGTACGACTCCGTCAGGTGCGCGCGGGCGATGCGCGACTGGGCGTCCCAGCGGTCGACGCGCGCGGTGCCGAGGATGGAGACGATGGTGCCGCTGCCCTCCGCGTCGGAGACGGCGCGGAGCGGGCGGAAGATCGTGAGCTCCTGGCCCGTCTTCACGTCGTGGCCGGCGTCGATCTCGAGGTAGACGTCGTCGCCGGCGGTGAGGATCATCTGGTCCTCGGGGCTGCCGTCGACGCGACCCCACACGTCCTTCTTCTCGTCCTCGATGTAGCCCTGATCGCGCAGGAACACCGTGTCGGGCGGCACCGCGGCCTTGCGGCCGACGAAGTGCCCGGAGCCGAGCGTCACCGACCCGTTGGCGAGGTCGGAGTTCATCGTCGCGCCCTTCTTGAGGCGCACCTGATCGCCGGGGTAGATCCAGTGCGGGTTCTGGATGGCCGGGTTCAGGCCCCACAGCTTGGGCCACTGCCAGCCGTTGCCGAAGTACTTGTCGGAGACCTCCCACAGCGTGTCGCCGCGGCGCACGATGTGGAACGGCGGCACCGTCGTGGGGACGCCGCCGAGCGCCGACGAGCTGCGCTCGGTGCCGCGCGTCGAGGTCACGCCGCTGTTGCCCTCGAGGTCGAACTTGTCGGCCGACACGCCGCCGACGGTCGGGCGCGAGCTCGAGTCGAGGTGGGCGTTGGCGTCGGGCGCGCCGGGAGCGGGCGAGCCCCATGGCACGTAGACCGTTCCGCCGGCTGGGCCGGCCGCCGTGGGCGCCCCACCGCCGCCCGAGGGGGCGGGGGCTCCCGTCGGCGGTGCCGCGGGGGCAGGGGCAGCGGGGCCGGCTTCCTGGGCGAGCGCGACTCCGGCGAGGAGCCACGACCCAAGGAGGGGCGAGACGAGCAGTGTCGGCAGCGTGCGCTTCATGGCCTCACTCGCGCGGCGCCTGCCGCGCCGCTTCGCTCTTCGGGAATTGCGATCGCAGCCGCGCGTACGTCGCGCGGGCTTTGTCCTTGGCGCCGGTGCGCTCGAGCGCGCGCGCCAGCCGCAGCAGCGCGTCGGGGGCCTTGCGACCGCTCGGGAAGCGAGCGAGCACGGCCTCGAACTGCTCGATCGCGTGCGCGTCGTCGGCCTTGGCGGCGAAGCACTCGGCGCGCCAGTAGGTCGCGTTCTCGGCGCGCGGGTCGGCGGGGAACTGCGCGAGGAACGCCCCGAGCGCCTCGAGCGCGCGGTCGTACTGCTTGTCCTTCACGAGCGCGAAGGCTGCGTCGAAGGCGCGCTTCGGGTCGCCGGCGCTCTTCGCGTCGGTGGCGGCCGCGGCGGCGCTGGGCGCGGGGTCGAGGGTCGCGCCCTGGCGTCCGGCCGCGCGCACGGTGGGGCGGTCGGTGTCGGACTCGTCGGCCGGGTGGGCGTCGTCGGACTCGTCGATGTCGTCGCCGACCCGCACGGCGGCGAGCCGCGCGCGCCGCTCGACCTCGCCGGTCGCGAGCGGCGTCGCCGGGGGGGCCGACGTGTGGGGGTCGGACGCTGCCTCGAGCGCGCCGAGGCGCTCGCCGAACTTGTCGTTGTCGGCCTGGACCTTCGAGATCTGCGCGCGCAGATCCTCGAACCGGCGGTCGGCCGCGTCGCGCGCGCCGCCGCAAGCCGTCGCCGCCGCGCACGCGACGAGCGCGGCAGCGAGGCGCGAGCCGCGCGAGCCGACGTGCAGAGGGAGCATCGGCCGAAGCCTAGACCCGCCCCTCGGCGCGGGCCAAGAAAGGCGGCCGCCGCTTGCCCGGTGCGCGCACGCCGGAGTAACGTCGGAGCCTGGCGTGCCCCGCTGGCACCCCCCCCAACGCCCATGCGCCCGCGCCGGATCCGCAAGCTCGACCTCGGCAAGACGCTCTTCCTCTTGCCCAACATGATCACGCTCTCGAGCGTGTTCTGCGGGTTCGACGCCATCCGCCTGGCGGCCCGGGCGGGCGAGGACGACTTCTACCGCGCCGCCATCCTGCTCATCTTCGCGATGATGTTCGACACGCTCGACGGGCGGGTCGCGCGCATGACCAAGACGCAGAGCGCGTTCGGCGTGCAGATCGACTCGCTCGCCGACGTCATCTCGTTCGGCGTGGCCCCCGCGCTGCTCGTCTACCGGTGGGCCTCGCCCTACCACCCGATGCTGGCGCTGTTCACGGCGTTCCTCTTCACGTCGTGCGGCGCCATCCGCCTCGCCCGGTTCAACGTCCTGACCATGGGCGAGAGCGGCAAGCCGCAGAAGCCCGGCAAGTACATCGTGGGGCTGCCCATCCCGGGCGCGGCCGGCATCCTCATCTCGCTGGTGGTCGCCGAGCACGCGGTCGGCGGGCCCGACGCCTTCGAGGCCTGGGCGTGGCCGGTGCTGGCCACCACGCTGGGGCTGTCGTTCCTGATGGTGTCCACCATCAAGTTTCGCTCGTTCAAGGACCTCAAGCTCAACGCCGGCACCCTGGCGCTGGTGGCGTTCGTGGTCGGCTCGAGCGCGCTCGTGTACGCGCGGCTGCGCCCCGAGTTCGTGCTGGTGTGGCTGCTCGGCTTCTACATCCTCATCGGCCTGGTCGAGACGGTGTGGCGGTTCTCGCGGCGCAAGCACCCCGAGCCCGACGACGCGCCGCCTCCGGGCGCATGACCGCGCGGCCCGCTGCGCGTGGTGCGGCGCAGGGGAGCGTCGTGCGAGGTGCGGCGCAGGGGAGCGTCGTGCGTGGTACTCTCAAGGCCATGCGCCCCCAGGCTTTCCTCGCCGCGTTCGCGGCTGCCGCGCTCGCAGGCGGGTCCGCCTCCGCGCAGACCGCCAACCCGTGGGCGAGCGGCCCGGCGGCGGCCCCGCAGGCTCCTCTTTCGGCGGGGGGGCTCGTCGCGCCGCCCCCGGGCAGCGGGCCCGCCGAGCCCCCGCCTGCCTCGACCACCACCGAGCGCCAGCTCGAGCAGGCCGAGAAGAGCGACTCGGGGCGCGGGCTCGAGTGGCTCTGGCTCAACGCCGAGGTCGGCCCGCAAATGGTCGGGCTGCAGACGCTGAGCGCGGGGTCCAACCCGCTGGTGCCGTCGGTCGGCAGCGTCTCGACCAACTCGACGGGCACCATGGTGGGCGTCGGCGCCGGGCTCCGGCTCGTGTTCCTCACCCTCGGTCCGCGCGTGCGCGTGGCGCGCTTCAGCGACTGGGACATGTGGTCGATCAACGGCGAGCTGGGGCTGCACCTGCCGCTCGGCGCGCTCGAGCCCTACTTCACCTTCGGCGGCGGCTACACGAAGGTGGGCAACGCCGCGGACGCGAAGCTCGGCTCGGCCGACGCCGGCGTGAAGATGCAGGGCTACGACGTGCGCGTGGGCTTTGGCCTCGATTACTACGTGACGCCGACCTTCACGGTGGGCGCCAACGTGACCGCCGAGGCGCTCATGCTCTCGCGCCCCGGCGTCGACCCGACGACGGTGCTCAAGAGCGGCACCAACGTGAGCGCGTGCCAGTCCGCGCCCGATCCGCAGGCGTGCGTGACCGCGAAGGCGTACCAGGCCGACGGCTCGGGCATCGGCCTGGCGGTCTCTCCCTCGGTCGTCCTCGGCCTCCACTTCTGAGCGCTCGGCAGGGCGTGTGACGCCTCTGCTCGCGTGGCTCGTCGCGACCGCGCTCGCGTCCGCGGCGACGCTCGCGCTCTGGCCG
>CAITLX010000740.1 GCA_903893335.1 uncultured delta proteobacterium
CCGCTGCCTCGACTTCGACCGCCTCGCTCGGCGCAGCCGCTGCAACAGGCTCGACAACGGGTTCGTGCGCGACGGCCACGACGACCGGGACGACCGGGGGCGGAGCCGGAGTCGACCGGACCGTCACGGCGGGAGGCGGCGACGATGCCGGGCGCGCTGGCGGCGCCGAGCGAGCCGTCGGCGGCACGCTCGCGGGGTTCATCGCGGCCTTGCTGCGCTCGAGACCGGCGTGGGCCTCCTCGTCGCCGGGGCGCATGCGCAGCACGCGACGCCACGCGTCGGCGGCCTCGCGCGGGTCGGAGACCTGCGCGTCCCAGAGTCGGGCGACCTTGCGCGCGAGGTCGGCGCGGACGGCAGGGTCCTTGCCGCGGAGGATCTGATCCTCGACGACCTGCACCAGCGTGCGGTGGTCGGCGAGCGAGCCGAGCAGCGCCTCGAGGTCGGCGAGCACGCCCGCGTCGCTCGGCGCCAGGTCGTAGAGGCGCTTGAGATCGAGCGCCGCCCCGGCCGGGTTGGCGGTGACGTCGCGGCGCAGCGTCGCGCGGCTCGCGAGCAGCAGGCGAACGTGCGGGCCGTCGAACACCTCGGCGAGCGCGCGATCGAGGGTCGCCTCCTGACGAGCGCGGTCGCCCGACCTCGCCCCGAGCGCGTCGAGCGCGTCGAGCGTGGCCGGTTCGACGTGCGCGACGAGCGCGTCGCCGAGCCAGGCGAAGGCCTGAGCCGCGTCGCCGAGATCGTGCTCTGCGGCCGCGGCCGCGCGCCGCAGCAACGCCGCGCGCGTGCGCCCGCCGTCGCGCGCCGTCCCCGAGCCGATCGCGAAGGCCTCGGCCAGCACGCGCCGCACGCTCGTGCCACCGAGCGCCGCGTCCGCAGCAGCCGCCGCGACCTCGAGCGAAGCCCACCCGTCGTCGGCCGGCACGAGCCCAGCGGCCACCTCGAAGAGGCCGCGCGCCCGATCCGTCGCGCCGCACTGCACGGCCTCGCGCGCCGCTCGCGCGAGCGCGAGCGCCTTGTCGGAGGCGCCCCGAACGCGCGTCGCCTGTCGCTCCCACACGTCGAGCGCCTCTTCGGGCGACGGCGCGAGCGCCGCGATGCGCGCGAGGAGCGGCTCCGCGTCCGCGAGCGTCACGCCCGCGAGCCCGGACTCCCCCTGCGTGATCGCCTCGGCTCGCTCGGCCCCCGCCTGCACCAGCACCTCGGCCTGGCGCACGCACTCGGCGGCGCGCGCGACACCGGTGAGCGAGGCAGCGAGCAGGTCGTGCGCCACGAGCAACGCCTCGCGGTCGCCGAACTCGACGGCGAGCGCCTCGAGCTGGGGTGCGACGCTGGCCTCGGGCGTGCGCGCCGTCACCAGCTCGAGCCCGACCTTCAGCGCCTCTTCCTTGCGTCCGACGCCGACCAGCCGCTCGAACGCGGCGAGCAGCGCCGCTGCGCGCTCCGCGCTCTCGGGAGTGGCGATGTGCCACTCGAGCAGCTTGGTGGCGACGAGCCCCTTCCAGCCGAGCCGGTCGCCGAGCTCGACGAACGCGCTGCGGCAGTCGCCGTCGCCGGCGTCGGCCACCGACGCGAGCGCGGCCAGCGCGTCGTCGCCCCGGTCGAGCCGGTTGGCGAGGATCTCGGCGCGCTTCTGCGCCAGCGCCGAGAGCTCGACCTCGTCCCCCTCGATCTCGATGAGCGAGGCCAGCAGCTCGGCGAGCCGCTCCCACTGCTCGGAGGCCTCGCAGAGGGCGGAGAGGCGCTGCAGCGCGTCGAAGTCGCCGGGCTCGAGCGCGCACACCAGCTCGAGGCAGCGCGTCGCGGCCACCGCGTCGCCGAGCGAGCCCTCGTAGAGGCCGGCGAGCGTACGCGCCACCTCGGCCTTCGCCTCGTCGTCCACGGTGACGGCGAGCCTGCGCTCGAGCGTCGCGGCCACGCCGGCGGTGTTGCCGCGGTCGTCTTCGAGTGCTGCGATGCGCGCGAGCGCGATGTCGCTCGCCGGGTCGAGCTCGCGCAGGATCGTCTCGTAGCGGTCGAGCGCGCCGTCGCCGTCGCCCGCGAGCTCGAGCAGCGCAGCCTCGCGCACGAGCACCGCCGCGCGCACCGCGGGGTCGGCCGTGAGCGGAGCGAGCCGCTTGAGCCAGGCGATCGCCAGCTCGTTGGACCCGACCAGCTCGGCGTCGGCCGCGAGCCAGGTCAGCGCCTCGGCGTCGTCGCCGTCGTCGAGCACGCGCGACCACGCGGTGCGCGCCGCCTCGACGTCACCCACCGTGTCGGCGAGCAACCTCGCCGCGCGCGCGCGCAGCGACACGCGCAGCTCGCGATCGGCCACGGCCTCGGCCCGCGCGGTCAAGAGCTGCGCGATGTCCGCGGCGCGGCCAGCGTCGGCGTAGCGCTGCTCGAGCGCGACGGCGTAGGCCTCGTGGGCGGGGTCGGCCGCGGCGGCTTGCTCGAGCCGCCCGAGCGCGCCGGCCTCGTCGCCCACGCGCGCCAGGAGCTCGGCCTCGGCCGCGAACAGCACCGCGCGTGCGCGGTCGTCCGGAGCCGCGTCCACCCGCGCTGCGATCATCTCGGCCGCGCGGCCCCACGCCTCGGCGCCGCGGTAAGCGTGCTCGGCGGCCTCCCACTGGCGCGACTCTCCGGTCAGGTCGGCGGCGGTCGCGAAGCTGTCGGCCGCGCCCGCGAAGTCGCCCTGGCCCTGCTGAAGCGTGGCGATGCGCTCGAAGAACGAGCCCTGCACCGAGCGGTCGTCGAGCAGCGGCGCGTGCGCCTGCACCGCCTCGACGACGAGGTCGATGCGCCCCGCCGACTCGAGCAGCCGCACCGCGTTCGCGAGCGGAGCCTCGTCACCGGGACAGAGCCCCGCCACGCGCGCCCACGCCTCGCCTGCTGCGACCGAGTCCTGCCGCTTGTGCTCGTGCAGGTGCGCGGCGCGCTTCTCGATGGCGATCTTCGCCTCGATGTCGGCGGCCGACGAGGCGTCGCGCTCGAGGGCGTACGCGAGATCGTCCCAGCGCCCGGCGCGCTCGAGCAGCCGACGCAGGTGCTCGCGGGCGGTATCGTCGCCGCGATCGAGCGCGGCGATCTGCCTCCACGCGGCGATGGCGCCGTCGACGTCGCGAAGCTGCGACTCGCACAGGCCCGCGACCTCGCGCAGCTGCGCCTTGCGCGTCTCGGGGAGCGCGCCGGGGGCGCGCGCCGCGCGCGTCAGCACCTCGCGAAGCTCGACCCACTTGCGCAGGCGACGAAGCTGATCCTCGACGGCGGAGAGCGCCTCGGCGTTGCCCACGTCGATCGCGAGCACCTCGCGGTACGCGGCGTCGGCCTGCTCGCGCTTGCCGTGCTGCGCGAGCGACTCGGCCTCGGCGAGCATCTGCGGGACGCGGTCGAGCTCCTCGGCGCTCGGCTCGCGCAGGGGCGCGACCGGCTCCTCGGCGGCGATGTGCACCTCGGTCTCTGCCGCGTCGACGTGCACCGCAGCGTCCGCCGCCTCGACCTGCACCGCGGTCTGCGCCGCATCGACCTGCAACTCGGAGGCATCCGACTCGACGTGCACCTCGGTCGCCACGCCTCCGGCCTCGCTCGGCGCGTCGAGGTCGATTGGCTCGGAGACCGCATCGAGGTCGATCCGCTCGGAGAGCGGGTCGAGATCGACACGCTCGGAGACCGGCACGGGGGTGCGATCGGAGTCGGGCGACGCCTGCGCGACCGACGCCGACGGAGCCTCGGCGGCCGCGGCAGACTCGACCGGAGTGGCGTCCGCCGTCGGCGCCTGCTCGAGCGCAGCGAGCTGTACGCCGGCGTGCGTGCGCGCCTCGTCGGCGAGCAAACCCGCCGGATTGGCCGCGAGGTAGGCCGCCCAGCGCGTCGGCAGCTCGCCGTCGCGGCCGAGCGACCCCGCCCAGTGGGCCGCGAGCTGCATCGCTCGATCGTGGCCCGGCGCGAGGTCGAGCGCTCCGCTCGCGTACGCGAGGCCGTACTCGCCGTCGTACGTCTCGGCGAGCGACACGAGCGCCGCCACGGCTGCGTCGCGCTCCGCTTCGGCCGGCTGCTCCCCCGCTCGCACGAGCTCGAGCACCGCGCCGGCGAACTGCTGCGACAGCGTCGCGTCGTCCGCCGTGAGCGCGTGCGCGCGGCCGAGCGCCGCCACGGCGCCCGCGCGATCGCCCACGCGCTGCCGCACGTCGGCCTCGTCGCACAGCAGCGCCGTCTTGCGCGCGGGGTCCTCGACGAGGGCGAGCTCGGGCTCGTACAGCGCGAGCGCGTCGCTCCACTGCTCGGCCTGCTTGTAGAGCTCGCGCGCCGCGAACACGGCGTACGCCGACGACGGGTCGAGCTCGCGCGCGCGGCGGTAGCTGTCGAGCGCCTTCTTCGGGTTGGCGAGCGGAGGCTCGGCCCAGAGGCGACCGAGCTCCTCGTGCATCGCCGCGAGCGAGGTCTGCAGCTCGCGCGAGCTCGACGCGAGCGGCGCGAGCGCGCGCGTGCGGCGCTCGAGGAGCGCGGCGAGCGCGCGCGACTCGCCCTTCTCGCGGTACAGCGCGGCGAGCCGCTCGGCCGGAGCGTCCTGGGTCGGGTCCTTGTCGATGGCGAGCATGAGCACGCGCGCGGCGCGGTGCATGTCGCCGACCGACACCTGCCACACCGCTGCCGCCTCGGTGAACCAATGGCTCGCGAGCGCGGCGTCGCTCGCCCCCGCGCCGACGCGCTCGAGCAGCGTCGCGTAGGTGCGCGGGTCGGCCTGTCCGGCGTGGTGCGCATACGCGATGGCCTCGCTGTCATGCGGGTTCGCGATGAGGCGTTGCACGATGGCGTCGATTTCGCGAGGGTCCATGCGGCGCGGACGCTACCACGCTGCGAAACCGCGTCGCAATGCGCGGTAGCCCACAATTGCTCGCACTTTTCGCGATTGTCGGCCCCGTCGCACCGGCGCCCGCGGAGCGCGTGGTGCTAGACTCCGACGACGTGTTGCCGCACGACGATCCACGCGAAACCGAGGGCCCCCTGCGCGACCCCTGGCTCGCCGCCCCCGCGGCTGCGCCCGAGCCGAGCCGCACGAGCCCCGAGGCGGTCGGCTCGCTCGTCGCCGGCTCCCTCGCGCTCGTGCTCGTCTGTCTCGCCCCGGTGCTCGGCCTGGTCGCCATCGCCCTCGGCTTCTCGGCGCGGGCGGCCATCGCGCGCTCGCAGGGGCGACTCGCCGGGCGCGCGCTCGCCAACAGCGGCATCGCGCTCGGCACGCTCGCCTTCCTCGTGTTCTTCGCGCTCATCGGCGCCTGGGTGCACTACGCGAGCCGCGTGCGCGCGTGGTTCCCCACCCCCACCATCACCGTGCCCAGCGTGCCGAGCTTGCCCGCGCCCTGGGTCACCCCCTGGTCCAGCCCGCCTGCGGCGCCGACCGCGTCCGCCTCCGAGCCCGCGAAGCCGCCCGCCGCCGACGCGCCCGACGCCGGCCCCGAGGCCTCCCCCGCGCACAGCTCGGCCACCTCGGTCGGCGCGCTCACCGTCGTCGACGTCGGCAGCGAGGTCGAGTCGCTGGCGCGCGAGCTGCGCGAGCAGCAGCGGCTCGCGGCGGCTCGCGGTGAGCGGTTGCTCGTGCAGACGACGGCGCCGCGGTGCGAGCCCTGCGCGGGCGTCGCGCGCTCGCTGCCCGATCCCCTCCTGCAGCGCGCGCTCGACCACATCCGCCTCGTGCGGGTCGACATCCTCGTGTTCGCCGAGGACCTCGACGGGTTGCGCATCGCGCACGAGGGCGTACCGGGGTTCTTCCTGCTCGACGCCGATCTGCGCGTGACCGACGCCATCACCGGCGGCGAGTGGGACGACGACATCGCGGTGAACATCGCCCCGGTGCTCTCGTCGTTCGTGCGCGGCACCTACACGCGCCGACGCGAGAAGCCCCCCGCGCCGCCTCGCCCGCGCGGCACGCCGATGTGACGCGGCTCACGCCTCGAGCGCCGCGAGCAGCGCGGCGACGGCGGCCCCGCAATCGCGCGCCCCGAACACCGCGCGGATGACCGCGACACCGTCGGCTCCCGCGCGGCGGCACGCTCCCGCGTTCGCGACCTCGACGCCGCCGAGCGCGAACAACCGCAGCCCCGACGCCAGGCTCCTCGCGCGTCGCAACGCCTCGACGCCGCGAGCCTCGCCCTTGCCGGGTGACGCATAGACGGGCGACACCAGCGCCGCGGTCGCCCCCATGCGCGCAGCGGCCTCGACGTCCGCGTCGCTGTGCGCCGCGACCGACACCACCGCGCCCTCGCCCAGCAACGCCCGCGCGTCGCCGATCGCCACCGAGCGGCCGCCGAGGTGCACGCCTGCGGCGCCCACCGCCACCGCCACGTCGAGCCGGTCGTTCACCACCAGCGATGCCCCGCGCGCC
>CAITLX010000741.1 GCA_903893335.1 uncultured delta proteobacterium
GCCAGCGCCGACGGCACCCGGACGTCGAGCGCGAGCAGCGCCAGGCCCGCGCCCAGCACCGCCGTGGCGTGACCGAGGCCCCACGCCGCGCCGAGGCCGGCGGCGCGCCGCACGCCGTGGCCGCGCGCCAGCATGGTGCCGATGGCCGCGACGTGGTCGGCCTCGAGCGCGTGGCGCAGGCCGAGCCCGAGGCCGAGCGCGCAGGCGGGGAGCAGCGACGCCATCATGCCCCCCGTCGGTAACACGATCGCCTGGCGCGTGCCACGCGCCCCTCGGCGGCGCGCGGCGCCTGCTCGTGGCAGATCTTGACGCCCTGGACCGTCGGGGAGCAACGTCACCGACCCCCCGTGCGTTCCGCCGTTTCCCTCCTCGTCGCGTCTCTCGTGCTCCTACCCGTGGGGTGCAGCCAGGCGCTCGGCTACGACCGCGTCAGCATCGACCCCGCGGCAGGCGACGACCCGGGGGGCGGCGCAGCCGGCGGCGGCGAGGGAGGCAGCGGCGGCGTCCCCGACACGACGGGCGGCACCCCCACCTCGAGCCCCCTGGCCGCCGGGCTCGGCATCTCGGCCATCACGCTCTACCAGGGCACGAGCGTGCCGCTCATGAAGGACGGCTCGCCCGCCTCGCACCGCGCCCCGGTGGTCGCCAACCGCGACGCGCTGGTGCGCGTGTTCGTCGCGCCGACGCCCGACTGGTCCCCGCGCCGCGTGCTCGCGCAGCTCGACCTCGTCAACGGCGCCGGGCCCGTCGCCTCGCTCCAGCTCGAGAGCGACATCAGCTCCGCGTCGACCGAGGCCAAGCTCGGCAGCTCGTTCAACTTCTCGATTTCGGCCAGCGCGCTGACCACCGACGCCGAGCTCTCGGTTTCGCTGCACGAGCTCGACGGCCAGCCCGCCGGCGCAGGCGCCACCGACGCAGCCGTGTGGCCCTCGAGCGGCACCGCCTCGTTCGGCGCGCGCGACGCCCACGGCGACGTGCGCGTGGTGCTCGTGCCCTGGCTCTACCAGGCCGACGGCTCGGGGCGCTCGCCCGACATGAGCGCCGCCCAGGTGGCGCGGCTGCACGACGAGTTCTACGCGACCTACCCCGCGCACGACGTCGAGCTCACCGTCCACTCGCCGCTCGGCTTCGACACGCAGTTCTCGGCGGGCGGAGCGGGCTGGGGCGAGCTGCTCAACCAGACCTGCGCGCTGCGCCAGGCCGACAGCGTCGACCGCAACGTCTACTACTACGGCCTGCTCGCGCCGGCCTCGTCGTTCGGCGCGTTCTGCGGCTCGGGCTGCGTCGCGGGCCTCGGCAACTTCGCCGCCGACCCCGACGACGACTACGCCCGCTGCGCCATCGGGCTCGGCTTCACCGGCCAGGACGCCGCCAACACCGCCGTGCACGAGGTCGGCCACGCGCTCGGCCGCGCGCACGCGCCCTGCGGCGGGCCCGACCAGGTCGACGGCGCGTACCCCTACTCGTCCGCGTCGATCGGCGTCTACGGCTACGACCTCGTGCACGGCACGCTGCTCGCTCCGTCCCAGAAGGACTTCATGAGCTACTGCCAGCCCGAGTGGATCAGCGACTACACGTACGCCGGGCTGTTCGAGCGCATCTCGTACGTCAACACGCTCGCGCGCTTCGTCACGACCGCGAGCCTGCCGTCGCGCTTCCGCGTCGCGTCGCTCGACGGCGCGGGCGCGGGGCGCTGGGCCTCGTCGGTGCACCTGCGCCACCCGCCGCGCGGCCTGCCGCAGCGGCTCGACCTGCTCGACGCGGCGGGCGCCGTCGTCGGCAGCGTCGAGGGGCAGTATTACCCGTACACCGATCTGGGCGGCGGGACGCTGCTCGTGCCCGACGCGTTCGCCCTCGGGGCCGCGGCGGTGCGCCTGCCGAGCGGCGCGTCGCTCGCGCTCTGAAGCGACGCGGGTCGCCGCGCAGCGGTCAGGCGCGCCCGAGGCAGACGTCGCGCAGCAGGGCGAGCGCCGCGTAGGCGGCGATGGTCTGCACCTGCTCGCGCTCGCCGGAGAACACCCGCTCGCGCGCGACGGTGCCGCCTGCGTGCGCCAC
>CAITLX010000742.1 GCA_903893335.1 uncultured delta proteobacterium
CCCCCGCCGCCCCGCGTCGTCGCGCCGCCGCCGGTCAACCCTCCTCCGCCGCGCGCGCCGGCCCCGAGCCGCGGCGAGTCGAAGATCGTGCGCAAGACGCCGTTCTGAGCCGCGCGCTCAGCGCGATGCGTGATCGACGGCGGCGACGAGTCTCTCGATGCCCTCGGCGAACGCGGCCTCGGCGACGATCAGGCTGACGACGAGGAACCCGTCGCGGTCCAGATCGTAGAACCACCCCGGCTGCACGACGACGCCCTGCTCGTCGAGCAGCAGGCGCGCCCAGCCGTCCTCGTCCAGCACGCGCGGCACCTCGAGGATCGCCGTCCAGCCGCCGTCGGTGGGCAGCCGCCGCACCGTGCACGAGGGGCCGCCGGCCTCGATCGCGCGGTCGATCGCGGCGAGGTTCGCCGCGAGCCGCGCGCGCGTGCGCTCGAGCGTCGGGCCCCGAGCGTCGAGCAGCTCGGGCAGCGCGAGCTGCACCGGGGTCGAGACCGAGAGGTAGGTGTCGGCGAGCACCTCGAGCCGCGCGAGCGCCTCGTCGACCAGCGCACGGGGGCCCGACACGGCGCCCCAGCCGAGCTTGAGCTGCGGCAGGAGGCACACCTTGCTCAGCCCGCCGAGCGCGAAGGTCAGCGCCCCCTCGGTGCCGGCGAAGGTGGGCAGTCGATCGGCCGGGAGCGCGCCGTGCACGAAGTCGCCGAACACCTCGTCGGCGACGATGGCGAGGTCGTGGCGCGCCGCGAGCGCGACGAGCGCCTCGGCCTCGTCGCGGCGCACGAAGGTGCCGGTCGGGTTGTTCGGCGACACGAGCAGGAGGGCGCGGGTCGTCGGGCGCACCGCGCGCTCGAGCGCGTCGAGGTCGACGCGAAAGCCCGCCTCGCGCACGAGCGGGTAGCCGTCGAGCTCGACCCCCTCGGGCCCCGCGAGCCACTGAAACAGCGGGTAGCTGGGGCGCGGCACGAGCACGCGGTCGCCCGCGTCGCACAGGAGCTGAAAGAGCCACGCGTACAGCTCGCTCGTGCTCGCCGCGAGCACGACGTGCGCGGGGTCGATCGCGCCGCCGCGCGACGCGACGTAGCGCGCCACCGCCTCGCGCGCCGACGCGTGTCCGAGAGACGCCGGCTCGTAGATGGCGCCGCGCGGGTGCCCGAGCAGCGCGACCTGCGGGCGCGCGTCCACGAGATCGACGCGCGTCGGGTTGGTCTCGGTCAGATCGATCAGCCGCTGCCCGCGCGCGCGCGCCGCCGCCACGCGCGCGGTCAGCGCGTTCTCGGTGCGATCCCAGGCGGTGCGTCGCGAGAGCACCGGCGCAGCCTAGAGCAGCGGGCGCGCGCGGGGCCCCCCTTTGCGCGAGAAGCGTCCGGCGGGAGCGGCTTCGACCGCGCCAGGGGGGCCCTTTGCCCCACGCTCGCACCTCGACTACGAGCCTGCCCATGTCCATGAACCGCCCCAAGCGCGCCACGTCCCGAAAGGCCGATTCGGCTGCCTCGCGCGCGCTCTCCGCCGATTCGCCGGTTCCGACCTGGAGCGAGGCCGTCGCCGGCAAGCCCGACCAGGCGTTTTACGCCTACACGCCGACGGTGAGCTTCTCGCGCGGCTCGCTCGTCTCGCACGCCAAGTTCGGCAAGGGCATCGTCGTCGAGCTCGAGCCGAGCAAGGCCACCATCCTGTTCGAGGAAGGCCTCAAGAAGCTGGTGCACGGCCAGCAGCCGTGATCGCCCGCGAGCCGCTCACGCGGCTCGTCC
>CAITLX010000743.1 GCA_903893335.1 uncultured delta proteobacterium
CCGGCAGGCTGCACGCAGCGGCGAGCGTCAGCGCGCCCCCCATGCAGAAGCCCGTCACGCCGACCGCGCCCGTCGAGCGCGGGTGCGCGCCGAGGTACGCGATGGCGCCCGCGAGGTGATCGAGCGCGCCCGGCCAGTCGAGGTGGTTCATCCGGTGCGAGGCCTCGTCGGCGTCGGCCGCGACGGCGCCGTCGTAGAGATCGACCGCGAGGGTGACGAAGCCCTCGGCGGCGAAGCGGTCGGCGTAGGCGCGCATGTGGTCGTTGAGGCCCCACCACTCCTGGATGAGCACGAGGGCGGGCGCCTTCGCGTCGCCGGCGGGAACGGAGAGCGCGCCGCCGACGTCGCGACCGCTGGCGCTGGGGTATCGAACGGGCTGGGACATGGCGGGCTCCGGGTCAGTTCTTCGCCGAGCCGACGAACGCGCTCGAGCGCGGGCGCTCGGTCTCGCGCGGCGGGGGGGCCGAGGGGCGCACGGTGCCGTCGTCGTCGTAGCGCGCGAGCTCCTCGCCGACCTGGCGAAGCTGCGCCTGGCGCTCGTGGAACGGCAGGAACGAGCTCTTGAAGCCGCCCATGATGATCGACTTGATGTCGCGCAGCCCGAGGCCCATCTGCGTGTGGCAGAGCCAGAGCTCGCGCGAGACGGTGGTGTCGGTGACCAGGCGGTTGTCGGTGTTGACCGTCACGCGCAGGCCGAGGTCGAAGTAGAGCTTGAGCGGGTGCGATTTCAGGTCGCGCACGGCGCCCGTCTGCACGTTCGACGACGGGCAGCACTCGAGCGGGATGCGGTGGTCGTTCATGTAGTGCAGCAGATCGCCGTCCTCGCGCAGGCGGCAGCCGTGGCCGATGCGGTGCGCGCCGCAGACATGGATGGCCTGCGCGATCGACTCGGGGCCGTAGGCCTCGCCGGCGTGGATGGTGACGTTGATGTTGTTGTCGCGCACCAGCTGGAAGGCCGCCTTGTGGTGCTTGGCGGGGTGGTCGTACTCGGCCCCGGCGAGGTCGAAGCCGACGACGCCGCGCCCCTTGTAGGCGACGGCCAGCTCGGCCATCTCGAGCGACGACTCGGCCGAGACGTTGCGGATGCCGCAGACGATGACGTTGGACTCGATGCCGTAGGCGTCGCGCGCGGCCTTGAGCCCGCCGAGCACGGCCTCGATGACGCCGGTGAGCTTGAGCCCGCGGCGCGTGTGGAGCATGGGCGCGTAGCGCACCTCCATGTAGCGGACGTTCTCGCGGGCGGCGTCCTCGGCCAGCTCGAACGCGATGCGGTGCAGCGCCGCCTCGGTCTGCATCACGCGCAGCGTGACGTCGAACGCCTTGAGGTAGTCGACGAGCGAGCCGCAGTTCTCGCCGAGGTGCATCGCGTGGCGAAGCTCGTCGGGGTCGCGCGACGGCAGCTCGATGTTGCCCTGCTGCGCGAGCTCGAGGATCGTCTCGAGACGCAGCGAGCCGTCGAGGTGGACGTGCAGGTCGGTCTTGGGGAGCTTCTGAAAGAGCTCGAGCGGAAGCTTGGGGGACTCGTCCATGACCGAAGGTATCACACGACGCCTCGCCGCGTCACCGCGAGCCGCGGCGCGCGCGGGCGACCGGTCACCGGGCGGCGCGTCGCGCGTAGGCGGCGAACGCGCCCCACGCGAGCAGCACGCCCGAGGCGAAGGCCCACGCGCCCCAGCGGGGGGCGTCGTGGCCGGCCACCGCGCTCGCGAGGACCGCGCGCAGCTCGGCGGCCGTCTGCAGGCCGAGCAGGCGCGTCTCGCCGATGAAGACCATGGGCAGGCCGCGAACGGCCGTCTCGTCCCACACCGCGCGCGTCCAGGCGACGTCGGCGTCGATGCGCGCGTCGGGCCGGGCGCTCGCGAGGCAGGCGTCGAACGCGGCGCCCGACGCCCCGGCTGCCTCGGCTGCGCGCCGACACCCCTCGTCGCTCAGCGACTCGGAGCCGAAGAGCGCGTCGGCCATCGCCTCGCCCGCGCGCTGCTCGTCGGCGCAGCACCAGGCCCGCGCCGCGGCGCGCGCGTGGCTGTGCTGCGTGAGCGGCATCTGCACGCGCGTGAGGTGCACGCGGTCGCCGTAGGGGGCGAGCTCCTGGCGCAAGATGGGGTGAAGCTGGCGGCAGAACGGGCACTCGAAGTCGGCGATCTCGACGACGTTGATCTTGCCGGGGACCCACAGCGCCGCGACGCGGCGCGGCACCGGCGGCGAGGGCTCGACCACCGTCCACGCGAGCGGCATCGCCGCGGCGAGCAGAGCGCCCGCGGCCCAGACGCGCACGCGCGGGGCGTCGTCGTCGCGCCACGCGAGGGCCGCGACCGCGATGAGCATGGCCGGCACGTCGACCAGCAGGCACAGCTTGCAGAACGCGCCGATGGCCACCGCCTGAAGCACGACGAGCCCGAGCGCCACGAGCCCACCGGCCAGCGCGAGCGCGCGCGTAGCCTTGCGCGCGCCCCGCACGAGCGAGACGGCGAGCAGCGAGGCGAAGCCGACGACGCCGACGAGCGGCACGGGGATCGGCCCGATCGACGCCCAGCGCGACGCGCGCACGCGGTCGCACGCCGACCCAGCCGCGCAGAACGCCGGGACGGGGCGCAGGTAGTCGAGCAGCAGCGCGACGCTCACCGTGAGCGCGACGATGGCGAGGAGGCGCAGCCACGTGCTGGGCGAGACGCGCTTCATGGGCGGGCGGGGCCTGGTAACGCGGGGCACGGCTCGGAGCAAGGAGCGCGCTGCGCCGGCCGCTCTTTCCCCGATCGATCTGCTGGCAGCCTCGGCTTTCAAGCTGCTCGCGGGGCCGGCGCCGTTCGCTTCAGACGCTGCCCCGGCTTGAAAGCCGAGGCAGCGCAGACGGAGACCGGATTTCAGCCCGCGGGCTGCGCGCGGGCTGGGCTGCGCAGGGCCCTGGGCACAGCGGACGGAAATCGGGATAGGATGACCTCTGGGGGGATGGTCGAGGGGGGGACTTCTTGGCATCGCCTCGTGTGGCTCGTCGGCGGCACAGCGCCGCTCGTCGAGCGGATGTCGTACGGGTCGGGCGCAGCGTGCTGCGTCCGGGACGCGACCTCGACCGGAGCGCGCAAGGATGACGCGAAACGCCAGCGACCCGACCGCCGATGCCCAGAGGGCGCGAGCGCAGACGGCTGAGTTCGAGCAACGGAGCGCGCAGGCCGCTGAGCTCGAACGGGCGCGCGCGCAGATCGCCGAGCTGCAGCGGAGCCTGGAGAGCTGCCGCTCGGCCGCCGAGCGCGCGGAGAGTCTCAGCCGACGGCTGGACGAATCGTCGGACCCCCAGTTCTCGTTCACGGCCGACGGGCTCTACACCTTCGCCAACCGAGCCTTCGCCGAAGGGGTCGGCAAGCCGCTCGACGAGATCGTCGGCAAGCGGATCTCGGACGTGTTCTCGAAGGACGAGGCCGACAAGCGCCTCGCGGCGCTCGCCGAGGTCATCCGCACCGGCAAGCCGACGCTGCTCGAGGTCCGCGTGCCGACGGCGACCGGCGACACCTTCTACCTGACGACGATCACCCCCGTCCCGGACGCGACCGGGGCGCTCACCTCGGCGGTCTGCTCCTCGAAGAACATCACCGAGCGCAAGCGAGCGCAGGAGGCGCTGCGCGAGCAGGAGTCGCGCTGGGCCTTCGCCGTCGAGGTGGCGGGCGCCGGCGTGCTCGACTGGGACATCCAGACCGGAGCGGTGCACTTCTCCGATCGCTGGTTGAGCGTGACGGGCTACACGCGCGACGAGATCGTGCCTCACCTCGACACGCTGACGTCGCTCGTGCACCCGGACGACCTGCCGGTCGCGATGGCCGACGTGCAGGAGGTCGTCGCCGGCCGCAAGGAGGTGCACGCCATCGAGCACCGGCTCAAGCACAAGAAGGGGCACTGGATCTGGGTGCAGGCGCGGAGCCGCATCTCCGCGTGGGGCGCCGGGGGAGAGCCGCTGCACATGATCGGCACGCACACCGACATCACCGAGCGCAAGCGCGCGGAGGAGGCGCTGCGCGAGAGCGAGGAGCGCCACCGCACCGTCGTCCAGACCGCGATGGACGGCTTCTGGCTCGTCGAGCACGACGGGCGCCTCCTCGAGGTCAACGAGACCTACTGCCGGATGAGCGGCTACGACGCGCGCGAGCTGACGACGCTGCGCATCTCCGACGTCGAGGCCTCCGAGTCGCCCGCCGACACCACAGCCCACATCGAGCGGATCTTGACCACGGGCGAGTCTCGCTTCGAGTCCGTCCACCGGCGCAAGGACGGAGCGCTCTTCGACGTGGAGGTCAGCGTGAAGCGCTCCCCCGACGAGAGCGGGCGGATGGTCGTGTTCCTGCGCGACATCACGGCGCGCAAGCGAGCCGAGCACGAGAGGGCGAAGCTCGAGGCGCAGCTCCGGCAGGCGCAGAAGATGGAGTCGGTGGGCCGACTGGCCGGCGGCGTGGCGCACGACTTCAACAACATGCTCGCGGTCATCCTCGGGCGGGCCGAGCTCGCCCTCGCGCGGGGGGACTCGACGCCCCCCTTGCGCGAGCACCTCGAGGAGATCCGCGGCGCGGCCCGGCACTCGGCGGACCTCACGCGGCAATTGCTCGCCTTCGCGCGCAGGCAGACCGTCGCGCCGCAGGTGCTCGACCTGAACGACACCGTGGCCAGGATGCTCGGCATGCTGCAGCGGGTCATCGGCGAGAACGTGAGGCTCACCTGGTCGGCCGGCGCGGGGCTCTGGGCGGTCAGCATCGATCCGTCGCAGCTCAACCAGGTGCTCGCCAATCTCTGCGTCAACGCCCGCGACGCCATCGACACGGTCGGCACGCTGGTCATCGGGACGAGCAACCGCACGCTCGGCGAGCGCGAGTGCGCCACGCACCCCGGCGCTCACCCCGGCGACTACGTCTGCCTCGCGGTCCGCGACGACGGCAGCGGCATGAGCGACGAGGTGCTGGCCCACCTCTTCGAGCCCTTCTTCACGACCAAGGAGGTCGGCAAGGGGACGGGGCTCGGCCTCGCCACGGTGTACGGCATCGTCGAGCAGAACCGCGGCTTCATCGAGGTGCAATCGGAGCGCGGAGCAGGGACGACCTTTGCCATCTACCTGCCGCGCCACACGCACGCCTCCGAGGCGCCGCAGGCAGAACCGGTGGAGACCGTGCCGCCGTCGGGGCCCGAGACGGTGCTGCTGGTCGAGGACGAGCGCGCCGTGCTCGCGTTGACCCAGACGATGCTCGAGCAGATGGGCTACGCCGTCGTGTCGGCGTCCACGCCGCGCGAGGCCTTGCGCCTGGCGATGGAGCGCCCGGGCACGATCGATCTGCTCCTGTCCGACGTGGTCATGCCCGAGATGAACGGCCGCGACCTCGCCGCCGAGCTTGCCACGCTCCACCCTCGCACCCGGTGCCTCTTCATGTCGGGCTACGCCGCCGACCTCATTGCCCACCACGGCGTGCTCGAACCGGGGGTGCACTTCGTGCAGAAGCCCTTCTCGACCGACGAGCTTGCCGCCAAGGTGCGCGCAGCGCTCGGCGAGCGGGGTGACCACACGGCAGCCCCGGCCTGAAGGCCGCGCGGCGCTCGGCAGCCCCGGCCTGAAGGCCGAGGCTGCCGCCGACTCCGAGGGAGCGAGGTGGTTTCGGGCGTGCTGGGGCCGGGAGGGCGCGGTAAGCCGGCGGCGAAGATGGCGTCGGGGGCGGCGTCGGTGACGGCGCGGCGGTGCCACACGCCGAGTCGATTGAGGTCGGGGCAGACCAGGACGCGGGCGCGCAG
>CAITLX010000744.1 GCA_903893335.1 uncultured delta proteobacterium
ACATCTACTTCGGGCACGGCCGCTACGGCATCGAGGAGGCCGCGCGCAACTACTTCGGCAAGCCGGCTCGCTCGGTCACGCTCGGCGAGGCCGCGCTGCTCGCGGGGCTGCCGGCGGGGCCCGAGCTCTACTCGCCGCGCCACGATCTCGCGCGCTCCACCGCGCGCCGCGCGTTCGTGCTCGGGCAGATGCGCGACAAGGCGCTCATCGATCGCGCGGCGTACGACGCGGCGATGGCCGAGCCGGTGCGGCTCGCGCCGCCGGTCGAGGCGCAGGCCGAGCTCGCGCCCGAGGCGGTGGAGATCGCGCGCCGCACGCTGCGCGAGGTCGTCGGCGAGCGCGCGGGCGGAGGCGGCTACACGATCACGACGACGATCGACGCGCGCTTGCAGGCAGCCGCGCGCAAGGCCGTGCGCGACGAGCTCGCGGCGTACGACAAGCGCGCGAAGCTCCTCGCTCCGTTCGCGCCCCCGAAGGCGGACCCGAAGCGCCGCGCCCGCCCGCAGGACCGCCCCTTCGAGGGAGCCCCGAAGCACGCCGAGCACCGGGCGCTCGTCGGCGTCGTCACGGGCGCCGACGACGCGAGCGGCACGCTCGAGGTGCGCGTCGGCCAGGCGCTCGGCGCCATCAAGCTCGCCGACGACGACCGGTACAACCCCCAGCACCTGCCGCCGAGCCAGTTCGCCGCGGTCGGCACGACGTTGCGTGTGAGCCTGCTCGCCGCCTGGGCGCCTCCCGCCCCCGGCGCGCCCGCGTCGCGCGTGCCGCTGCGCCTCGAGCTTGGCCCCGAGGCGGCGATGGTCACGCTCGACGCGCGCTCGCGCGAGGTGCTGGCGCTCGTCGGCAGCTACGAGGCGGCCGCCGGCGCGCTCGACCGCGCGACGCAGTCGCACCGCCAGCCGGGCTCGAGCTTCAAGCCCGTCGTCTACGCGCACGCGATCGTGGGGCGGCGCTTCACCCCTGCGACGCTGCTCGACACGCACCCCGGCACGCTCGGCGCCTACCGGCCGAGCAACTTCGAGGACAGCGAGGGCAAGGAGCCCATGCGCCTGCGCGAGGCGCTCGCCCACAGCGTCAACGTCGCCGCGGTGCACGTGCTCGAGAGCGTCGGCCCGGCGAGCGTGGTCGAGTGGGCCGCCGCGCTCGGCGTGCAGTCGAAGCTCGGCGCCGACCTCTCGCTCGCGCTCGGCGCCTACGAGGTGACGCCGATGGAGATGGCCGGGGCGTACGCGACGTTCGCCGCGGGGGGCGTCTACCAGGCGCCCCACCTCGTGACGCGCATCGTCGGCCCCGACGGCGTCGAGGTGCCGCTGCCGCCGAGGCCCGCGCCGCGCCGCGTGATGACCGACGCCGAGGCCTACGTCACGACGAGCCTGCTCGCGTCGGTCATCGACCACGGCACCGGAGCGTCCGCGCGCGCGCTCGCGCGCCCGCTGGCGGGCAAGACGGGCACGAGCAACCAGGCGAAGGACGCGTGGTTCGTAGGCTACTCGACCGACGTCGTGTGCGCGACGTGGACGGGCTACGACGACCCGCGCACGCTCGGCGCGCGCGAGGCAGGCGCGACCGCGGCGCTCCCGGCGTGGATCGCGTTCATGCGCGCCGCGCACGAGAAGAAGCCGCCG
>CAITLX010000745.1 GCA_903893335.1 uncultured delta proteobacterium
CCGACCCGCTCGACGGCGGTCGCTGGCTCGCGCGCGACGCCGCCCTGGCCTCCTCGCTCGGCGCGGGGCCGCTTCAGCTCATCGCCGTCGATGTGGCGACCGAGGGGGACCGCGTCGGCCGGTTCGTCTCGATCGCGCCCGACACCTGCTTGCTCGCCTACGCGCGCGGGTCGTCGGGCGTGGAGGACGTCGACCTCGCGGCGTACGCCGACGACGGCACGACGATCGCGGCCGACGAGGCGAGCGACCCCCACCCGTCGGTCATGCTCTGCCCCCCACACCCCGAGCGCGCGTACCTCGCCGCGCGCGTGGCCAGCGGACGCGGCATCGTCGCGATCGGAGCGCAGAGCGTCTCGCCCGCCGCAGCAGCAGCCGTCGAACGCGCGCTCGCAGCGCGAGGCCGCCCCGGGGAGGCCCGCGCGCGCGTCGATGCGTGGCCGGGCCTCGACGAGCGCATCGCCGAGCACCGGCGAGCGCTGGGCGGCGCCACCTGGGAGGAGGCGCGCCGCGTCGCGGTGCCCGCAGACCCTCGCGCCCCCGCGCTCGTGAGCGCGATGCTGCGCGGAGGGCGCTGCCTCGACGCCTTCGTCGTACCCGGCGACGAGGTCGGCCAGCTCGACGTGACGGCTCGTGACGGCGACGGGCGCATCGTCGCGCGCGGTCAGGCCCAGGGGCGCAGCCGCGCGGTCGTGCTCTGCTCGCCGCTCGACGTCGCGGTCTCGCTCGAGATCCGCCCGCACGGCGGCCAGGGGCTCTGCGCGGTGGTGCTCGCCGAGAGCGCGCCGACGTCGTCGCGCGCCATCGAGGGCGCGGTCGACGTGCGCGTGCTCGCGCCCACGACCGACCTCGCCACCGCGCGCGAGCGACGCGCCGCGACGCTGCGGGCCCTCGGCTACGACGCCGCGCGCACGGCGGGGAGCGGCACCGCCGAGATCGGCCGCCGCTCGGCGCACACCGTCGATCTCGCGGAGGGCTGCTCGCGCATCGACGTGGTCGCCGGCGAGCCCGCCGCCGGCATCACGGCCGCCGCCTGGAGCGACGCGGGGCTCCTGCTCGCCGAGGACGACCGCGGCGACGGCCCCTCCCTGGTCGTGTGCGGCAAGTCGGGCAAGGCGCGCATCGACCTCGAGGCCACCGTGCGCTCGGGGCCCTTCGCGCTCGAGGTGCGCCGCGAGCGGCGGGCGCCGGCGGCCTTCGTCGCGCACCCGCTCGCCGCGAGCCGCCTCGTCGGCACGCTCGAGCAGGGCGCGGGCCCCGTCCCCGTCTCCGCGCTCGACCCGCGCGTCGTCGCGCTCGAGCCCGCGAGCCTCTCCGCGTTCGACCTCGGCGTCGCCGACGGCCGGTGCATCGACGTCGCCGTCGCGCTCGACCGCGGGGGCGCAGGGGTCGAGCTTCGCGTCGTCGGCAGCGCCGGCGGCGAGGAGCGCGTCCGCGCGACCGGGCTGCGCGCCGCGAGCGTGCGGGTCTGCGCCGACGGAGGCCCGCGCGCGCTCCGCGCGGAGCTGCGGCTCTCGTCGGGCAAGGCCGACGCGCTCGTGCTCACGCGCGACGTGCCGCTCGTGCCGCCGCGCTGAGCGCGACGGTCAGTCGGTCGATCGCGCCGCCTCGGCCACGTCCACGCGCCCGGGCAACCGCCCCTCGGCTCGCTCGGGTCGCCCACCTCCGCGACCCCCATGGGCAGCGGTCAGCCGGCGCATCCACGCTCCAGCGTCGAACGCCGCCTGGGCCCCGCGCTCGACGACCAGCAGCCAGTCGCCGCCTTCTGCCTCGCGCGACGCGACGACGGCGACCACGTCTGCGCGCCGAGCGAGCCCAGCGGCGAGCCCGCGCAGCGCGGCGAGGTCGTCCCCGTCGCGCACCAGCACGACGCGCGTGGTGCCGCTCGCGTCGACCGCGAGCTCCGCGAGACGCCGCTCGACGAGCAG
>CAITLX010000746.1 GCA_903893335.1 uncultured delta proteobacterium
CTCGACGAGGGTGGCGTGCTGAGCGTGTCGCGCTGGTTCCAGGGCGGGCAGCGCGACGAGACGGCGAGGCTCGTCTCGCTCGCGACCGCCGCGCTGCTCGAGCGCGGCGCGGCCCACCCGCGCGACCACGTCGCGCTCGTGGCGTCGGGCCCCGTCGCCACGCTGCTCGTGTCGAACCTCCCCTTCACGCCCGCCGATCTCGAGACGCTCGTCGAGGCCTCGACGCGCGCCGGCTTCGGCGTGCTGCTCGCCCCCGGGCTCCCCGACCTGGTGCCCGTCGCCGATCTCCTCGACGCGCCGAACCGCGCCGCGCTCGACGCCGCCGCCCTCTCGCCGACGATCGACCTTCGCCCTCCGACCGACGAGCGCCCCTTCTTCTTCCACCTGCTGCGGATGCGCGCGAGCCTCTCGGGCGACGTGCCGGCAGACGCCGGCGGCAACATCGAGGGCAACCGCCGCGCGTCGGGCGCGCTGGTGCTGTCGTTCCTCGCCTCGCTCGTGCTCGTGGTCGCGGCCATCTTCGTCCCGCTGACCGAGCGCGCGCGGCCGCGCGGCCGGGTCGGCGCGCCGCTGGTCGGCGCGATCGCCTACTTCGCCGGCATCGGCGTGGCGTTCATGCTCGCCGAGATCGCGCTGTTGCAGCGGCTGTCGCTCGTGCTCGGACACCCGAGCCTCAGCCTCGTCGTCGTCTTGGCGTCGCTCGTGGCGGCAGCAGGCGCCGGCTCGTGGCTCTCCGACCGCATGCCGCTCGACCGCGGCGCCGTGCCCTACGCGGTGCCGCTCGTCATCGCGGCGGTGCTCCTCGCGACCTCGCGCGTCCTTCCCTGGGCGGCGACGTGGCTCGAGGGCGCGCCGATGGCGACGCGCATCGCCTACTCGGCCGCGCAGACGGCCACGGTCGGGCTCGCGCTCGGGCTCGCGTTCCCGACCGGGATGCGCGTGTTCGGCGCCGAGCTCAACGACGAGCTTCCGTGGCTGTTCGGCGTCAACGGCGTCGGCGGCGTGCTCGCGAGCAGCGCCGGCATCGTCATCGCGATCCAGTACGGGCTCGGCGCCCTGCTCGCGACGTCGGCCATGCTCTACGCGGTGCTCCCCCTCGCGCTGCACGCCGGGCTGCGCGCGGCCCGCGCGCGCCGCGAGGCGAGCGGAGGCGACGCAGCATGACGAGCCCGACGCGCCCGCCGCTCCTCCTCGCAGCCCTGCGCATCCTCGGCGACACCGCCGCGTACCGCCTGCGAAAGCGCGAGGCAGGCAACCTCGTCACGACCGCGACGCTCGCCGTCGCGCTCGGGCTCCCCGGCGGGGACATCGCGTGGCGCGTCGCGTACGCCGTCGCGCTCAACCTGTTCGTCTACGTCGTCAACGACCTCTTCGACGTCGCGATCGACCTGCAAGCGCCGGGGCGCGACGTGGGCCGCACGCGCTTCCTCGCCGACAACCTGCGCGCCGGGTGGGTGGGCACGATCGCGCTCGGCCTCGCGCTCGGCGTGGCAGCCGCGCTGCGCAGCGTCGACATGTTCGTCGCGTACGCGGTCAACGTCGCGCTCATCGTGGCGTACTCGCGCGTGCTCAAGCGCCAGCCCATCGTCGATCTCGTCGCGATGGCCGCGTGGGGCGTCACCATGGCGATGGTGGGCTTCCCGCTCGCGTCGCGCGACGGCTGGGTGCTCGCCGGGTTGCTCGGCTGCCTGTGCGCGGTGACCGAGTCCGTCCAGGTCATCCGCGACGAGGCCTCCGACCGCGCGGCGGGCGTCCGCACCACGGCCGCGGTGCTCGGCGCCGCGCGCGCCGCGCTCCTCGCGCGCGCCCTCATCGTCGGCTCGGCCGCGTACGCCGCGCTGCTGCTGCACCGCTACGTCGGGCTCGTGCTGCTCGGCGCGCTCGCGGTGCCGCTCGCCCCCGCGCGCATCGAGCGCTCCTGGGACACCCTGCGCGTGCTCTTCGGGATCACCTGGCTCGTGCTGCTCGCCGCTTACGTGCACGACGCACGAAGCCTCTCCGGCTGGCTCGCGCTCCCGTGACCGGCCACGCCTCGCGCGCGACCGGCGCGCTCTGCGCCCTCGCCTGGGTCGCGCTCACCTGGCCGGCGCTCGCCGCCGAGTCGCGGACGCTCCCCTTCGCGCTCGCTGCGGTCGCGTGCGCCGTCGCCGCAGGGGGGCTCCTGCTCGTTCCGCGCGTCGGCGCGCGGCTCGTGCAGGGGGTGCTCGCGCCGCGGCGCGCCGTCTTCGTCGCGGGTGCCGCGCTCGTCGGCGCGCTCATCTCCTGGGCCGTCGTGCGCGGGCCGATGCGCGGCCAGCCGCTGTCGCTCGACGGCGTCGTCTACCTCGCCGAGGCACGCGCGCTCACCCACGGCAGCTTCGGCCTGCCGATGGCGTTCCCGCGGATGATGTCGTCGCTGCGCTTCTTCTTCGAGGGAGCGGACGGCAAGCTGCACGGCGTCTTCGCGCCTGGGTTTCCCCTCGCGCTCGCACCCTTCGTCGCAGCCGGAACCGCGCTGCTCGCGGGCCCTGCCACGGCGGCGGCGCTCGTCGTGGCCTCGTACGCGCTCGCGCGCTCCCTGACGAGGGACGAGCTGGCGAGCCGCGTCGCGGTGCTGCTCTCGCTCGGCTCCTGGGCGCGCGCGATCGAGACCGCCGACCTGCTGTCGCACGCGTGGCTCGCGCTCCTCTCGGCGGTGGTCGTGCGCCTCGGGCTCTCGCACCTCGAGCGACCCGGGCTCGTGCGGCCCGCGCTGATCGGCGCGCTGGTGGCGTGGAGCCTCGCGAGCCGGCCGCTCGACGGCGCCGTCCTCGCCGCCTTCGCGCTCGCCTTGCTCGTGCTCGCGGCGCGGCGCAGCGGCTCGTGGGCGCGCCCGTTCGCGGTGGCCGCGCTCGCCGGGCTCCCGTTCGTCGCGCTCGTGGCCGCGCAGCAGCGCGCCGCGACCGGCACGTTCTCGCGCGCGACGGTGGTCGAGTACGCGTCGCGCTCGGACTACCCCGCCGACTGCGCGCGCCTCGGCCTCGGCAAGAACATCGGCTGCACGGTCGAGCACCACGCCGCGCGCGAGTCGTTCGGCGACGACGGCTACGGGCTCGACGACGCCCTTCGCGTCGCGTCCGAGCGCGCGGGCCTGCTCGGGCGCGACGTGCTCGGACTCTCGCTCGCGCCGCTCGTCGCGTTCGCGTGGCTCGCGCGACGCGGCGGCGCGCGCGACGCGCTCGCCGCGGGGTTCGTCCTCGCGCTCACGCTCGCGTACGCGCTCTTCTATTACGGCAGCCTCCCCATCTGGGGCGCGCGCCACCTGTTCCCCGCGACGCCGTTTCTCTACGCGCTGCTCGGTCACGCGGTCTCGAGGGGGCTGCGACGCAACGACGCCCCCGCCGCAGCCGCGCCCGCGCTCGGGGCGATCGCCGCCGCAGGCGCGATGGCGCTCCCCGCGTACTGGATCGACCTCTCCGCGCAGACCGACGCCGCGCAGGCGCGGCGCGTGGACGTGCGCGCGGCCATCGAGCGCGAGCACGTCGAGCGCGGCATCGTCGCGACGACCGACACGCTGAGCATGACGGCCGCGTACGACCCCTGGCGTGACGGCGACGATCTGCGCATCGTGTTCGACAACCCGCTCGCGATCCACGAGCTTCGGCGCTCGCGCCCCGACCTGCCCGTCCTGTTCGCGTGGCCCCCCGCGCACCTCGACCGCCTGGCCCTCCCCGCCCCCACGCCGGAGCTCTCGGTCGAGCTCGAGCGCGCGTGGCCGTCGCTGCAGCGCCCGCACGGCGTCGGCGCGAGCGCGATCGACACCACGGCCGCCTGCGGCGTCGCGACGAGCGGCGACTGGGCGCTGTTCGTGTTCGAGGCCTCGCC
>CAITLX010000747.1 GCA_903893335.1 uncultured delta proteobacterium
AACAGGTGAGGTGCGCAAGGTACGCGCGGGTTGGGGAGTGTCAAGGGGAGCCCCCGGCGATTTC
Organism: uncultured delta proteobacterium; assembly: GCA_903893335.1. Lineage (GTDB taxonomy): Bacteria > Myxococcota_A > Polyangia > Polyangiales > Polyangiaceae > CAITLX01. Next base: position 65 of record CAITLX010000747.1, read on the forward strand.
GTCCCTCGCGATTTCTCCTCAGATGTTCAGTAGTTACCGCCGAGCGGGGCCCAGACACACGAAAGCCCCGAAGACCAGCGGTCTTCGGGGCCTCGGCGATCTCGCTGCACAACTAGAGATCGGTAGTTTCGCGGTCGGGTCACGACCGCGCTGTGCTTGGGCCGGGCGGTGCGGTCACGCTTGCGCGCTCGTCATCGCTCGGCCACTTGGACCGGCAGAGGATGCCGGAGCGGCCGAGCGGCGACTCCGACAGGCTCGGCGAGGCACGTCTAGATGAGCTTGACGTTCTCCGCGCGCGGACCCTTCGGGCCCTGGCCCTCGTTGAACGAGACCCGCTGCCCCTGCTGCAGATCCTCGAAACGAACGCCTTCGACCGCCGACATGTGGAAGAAAAGGTCCTTGCCCGGGCTGGTTTCGATGAATCCAAAGCCCTTGTCGGTCAGCCGCTTGATCGTGCCTTCAGCCATGTGAGCCAACTTTCGTAAACTGAGTCGAGACGGCGATCTTCGACGACCGAAGTGTTCGAGCGAGGATCACCGCGCGACAGCCTAGCACCTTCCGCCCGATCTGCCTGCAAGAGCTTCGTCGAAGGGTCTGCCGCCGGGGGGCGCGGGCGCGTCCAACCTGCCGCGCGCGCTCCGGCTGGGCCGGGTATCGTGCTCGGCTTGCTCGCCCCGCTCCTTCGCCTCCGCGCGCTGCTCTCGGGCCCCCGGGTGCCGCTGCGCGCCGCGCTGCTCGGCGTGGCGCTCTGCCTGCCGACGCTGTGGGGAGGGCTGTCGCTCGACGACTTCCTCATCCGCGCCAAGGCGCGCGGCGAGCAGGGCGTGCCGGCTTCCTCGCCGCTCGACCTCTTCACGTTCATGCGCGGCGACGCGGCGTTCACGCGGCACATGGTCGATCACGGCTTCGTGCCCTGGTTCGTGCCGGCGGACCTGAAGCTCGCGTTCCTGCGGCCGCTGAGCTCGCTCACGCACTGGCTCGACTACCGGTGCTGGCCGGGCGCGACCTGGGCGATGCACGCGCAGAACCTCGCGTGGTTCTTCGCCTCGGCGCTGCTCGCCGCGACGCTCTACCGGCGCCTGCTCGCGCCGCGCTGGGCGGCTGGCCTGGCGGCCGCGCTGTTCGCGATCGACGACACGCACGGCATCCCGATCGGCTGGCTCGCCAACCGCAACGCGCTGCTCGCCACGACGTTCGCGCTCGCGGCGCTGCTCGCGCACGACCGGTGGCGGCGCGACGGCTGGCGCCTCGGCGCGCTGGTCGGGCCCGCGTGCCTGCTGCTCGGCCTCTTGTCGGCCGAGCTCGCCATCGGCGGCGCGGGCTACCTGCTCGCGTACGCCGTCGTGCTCGACCCGGCGCCGCGCCGCGAGCGCGCGCGCTCGCTCGCGCCGTACGCGGTCGCACTCGTCGTGTGGCGCGTGGCGTACGTGTTGGCGGGCTGCGGCACCCACGGCTCGGGGGCGTACGTCGATCCCGCGCTCGACCCGCTCGCGTTCCTGGCGGGGGTGCCGGCGAACGCCGTGGGGCTCGTGCGCGGGCTCTTCGCGTCGCCGCCTGCGGAGCTGACGCCGCTCGCGCCGTCGGCGTACGCGCCTGCGCTGCTCGTCTTCACGCTCGCGCTGCTCGGCGTCGTCGCGTGCGTGTTCGCGCCCGTCGTGCGGCGCGATCCGGCGACCCGCTTCTTCCTCTTCGGCGCGCTGCTCGCGGTCGTGCCCGCGTGCGCGACCTGGCCGAGCGGCCGCACGCTGATCGTCGCGAGCTTCGGCGGCGCGGCGGTCGTCGCGCGCGTGCTCGTCGCGCTGGCCGAGGACGACGGGCTGCCCTCGAGCCGCGCGTGGCGGCGGGGCGCGGCGGTGGTCGGCTGGGGGCTCGTCGTGCTCCATGGGGTCGTCGCGCCGGTCGCGCTGCTGGTCGTGTCGAACTTCCCGGCGCTGCTCTGGTGGCAGGTCGATCGGCTGCGGGCGCAGACGGACGTGGGCGAGGGGCTCGAGCGCAAGGCCGTCATCGCCGTGAACGCGCCCAACGCCTTCGCGGCCTACCTCTGGGCGTTGCCGTGCGACGGCCCGCGCCCCGCGCCCGCCTACGCCGCGACGCTCTCGGTCAGCGTGACGCCGGTGGGCGTCACGCGCCCCGACGCGAACACCCTCGTGCTCTCGCCGGGCTCCGGGTTTCTCGGCGAGAAGACGGCCGAGCTGTTCCGCGACCCGGCGATGCCGATGCGCCGAGGCGACGCGTACGCGTTCGACACGTTCTCGGTCGTGGTCGACGAGGTCGACGCCGCGGGGCAGCCTCGCGTGGCGACGTTTCGCTTCGCGCGGCCGCTCGAGGACGAGTCGTTCCTCTGGGTCGCGTGGGACGGCGAGCGCATCGGGCGCTGGACCCCGCCGGCGATTGGAGGCTCGACCGTGCTCGCGTCGGGGCATTGGCCGTGACGGCGGCGCCGGGGCGGGCGCCGCGCGCGCTCCCTCACGGCATTCGAGCGCACCTGGCCCCGAGGCTGTAGCTGCGGCCCGACGGGGCGTTGTAGCCGCGGCTCGAGGCGAGCAAGTAGGGGGCGACGTTGTCGAAGCTGCCGCCGCGGTACACGCGCAGCGCGGGGCTGGCCTGGCTGGCACAATCGGAGCACTGCGTCGCACCGTAAGGCGACTGGTACGCGTCCGTCACCCACTCCGACGTGTTGCCCGCGAGGTCGGACTGGCCCCACTTGCCGTCGCCGAGGGGGGACTGCGAACCGACGTCCACGGCGAACGAGGCATTGCAGTACGTCGTCGCGAAGAGGTTGGCGTGGCTGCAATCGATCGTCGTCTCGCTCGCCGGGCTCGACCAGGGGTACACGCGCTGCTCCGCGCCGCCGGCTGCCGCGTAGTTCCACTCGGCCTCGCTCGGCAAGAAGCCGCCGTCCCAGATGCAGAAGGCCTCGACCTCGAACCAGGTCGCGCAGTTGATGGGGCGCCGCTCGTTCGAGCCCGCCGCGCTCGTCCAGGTCTGGTAGCCCGCGTTGCACCCGAGACCGGTGTCGCCGTCCCACGTCGACTTCGCGGCGGGCAGGTTCACGTTCCACGCGACGTCCCAGCCCGGCTCGTACCCGCCGTTGCCGTCGCCGAGCCCGCTGCCTGCGCCGAGGTGCGCGTGCTTGCCCGCGCCTGCGGCGGGCGTCCACCCGCCGACGACGGCGTCGACGAACGCGCGGAAGCGACCGACGGTGATCTCGAACGCGTCGAGCCTGAAGTCGCTCACCGTCGCCGCGTACTGGGCGTCGGTGTAGCCGCTCGAGACGCCGTCGTAGCTGCGGCTGAAGCTGCCTCCGGTGACCGCGGGGCTCGTGCAACAGCCCGCGTCGCCCGCAGGTCCGCAGTCGTTGCCCGCGCCCGTGGCGCCGCCGGCGCAGCTTGCGGGCAGCCCGCACGCGCCGCTCGCGCACGAAGGGGTGGACGGCGGGCAGGCCGCGGCAATGCCCCAGTGGCCCGTGGCGTCGCACGTCTGCACGCCGTTGCCCGAGCAGCGCACGCCGCCGGGCGCACACTCCCCCTGACAGGCGCTGCCCGCGCACACCTGGTCGATGCAGGCCGACGGCGCCCCCCACTGGCCGCTGGAGTCGCAGGTCTGGACCTCGTCGCCGGCGCATTGCGTGGCTCCGGGGGAGCAGCCGCCCTCTGCGTCCGCGTCCGAGCCTCCGCCGTCGGCGACATCCGCGCCGGCGTCGCCCGCCTCGGCGGCGTCCTGACCGGCTGCGTCCTGGGCCGCGTCCGTCGTGCTCCCGCCGCCGCCCGGGCCCGAGGGATCGCTCCCGCCGCCGCAGCCAGCGAGCCCTCCGAGCAGCAGCCCAATGGACCTCGAGCGCAGCGTCATGGCGAATGGCCTTTCCCGATGTGGCACGCCGAGCAGCCTCGGCGCCGGCGCACGCTATCGACGTGGCCAGCGGGGCGTCAAGGCGGGCGCCTGGGCCCCCGCCTCTACCGGCGCGCCGCGGGGCTCGGTAAGATGGGCGCCATGAACAGCCTCAGGCTCAAGATGTGCGGCTGCCCGTGACGGCGCCGCCGACGCCGCTGCGCACCGCGCTCGTATACGACTTCGACGGGACGCTCGCGCCGGGCAACATCCAGGAGCACAGCCTCATCCCGCAGCACCTCGGGATGACCGTCGCCGACTTCTGGGACCTCGTCGGCAGGGAGAAGCAGGCCGAGGACGCGGACCAGGTGCTGGTCTACCTTCGCCTGCTCGCCGAGCGCGCGCGTGCGGTGGGCAAGCCGCTGACGCGCGCCATCCTCGGCGAGCACGGGCGCAGCACGCCGCTGTTCGCGGGCGTCGAGGCGTGGTTCGACCGCATCGGGCGCCACGCGGCCGAGCGCGGCCTCGCGCTCGAGCACTACGTCATCTCCGCGGGCAACGAGGAGATGATCGCCGGCACGGCGATCCACCCGCGGTTTCGGCGCGTCTTCGCCTCGCGCTACCGCTACGACGAGCATGGCCACGCCGACTGGCCCGCGGTCGCCATCAATTTCACGAGCAAAACGCAGTATCTGTTTCGCATCAACAAGGGGGTCGACAACGTCTGGCAGGACGACGCGGTCAACCGCTGGCTGCCGATGAGCGAGCGCCCCATTCCCTTCTCGCGCATCGTCTACTTCGGAGACGGCGACACCGACATTCCGTCGATGAAGATGGTCCGCCACCAGGGGGGGCAATCGATTGCGGTCTTCGACCCGGCGCGGTGGGCCGAGGCGTCGATGCAGCGCAAGGTCTACAACCTCATCGCCGAGGACCGCGCGCACTTCGTCGTGCCCGCCGACTACACCGAGGGGAGCCAGCTCGACGTGACCGTGAAGGGCGTGCTCGGTCGCATCGCGAGGGACGAGGCGGGCTACCGCGCGGCCTCACGGTAGGCCGAGCGGGGGCGTCGAGGGCTGGCAGCGAGCCCGCGTGAGCCGCCTCCTGTCCGACCGGGCCCCCCGCGTCCGTCCAGCATGGGCAGGGCGAAGCCGATCACGTCGCCCGGCCATCTTCGAGACCCCGCTCCACCTCGCCCGCGGCGCTTTCCACCAGGCGCCCGTGCGCGTACACCCCGACCCGGTACCGGCATGACCCAGAAGCGCATCCTGCACACCTCCGACTGGCACCTCGGCCAGACGTTTCACGGATTCGAGCGCACCTGGGAGCACGAGCGCTTCCTCGCGTGGCTGCTCGAGACGGTCGTCGCGCGCGAGGTCGACGCGCTGCTCGTGTCGGGCGACGTCTTCGACACGCCCAACCCGTCGAGCGCGGCGCAGCGGCAATGGTTCGACTTCCTCGTCGCGGTGACGCGCGAGCGACCCGGCTGCGACGTCGTCGCGACGTCGGGCAACCACGACTCGCCGCAGCGTCTCGACGCGCCCGAGGCGCTCACCCGCGCGCTCGGCCTGCACATCGTGGGCTCGGCGCGCGACGCGGGCGGCGTGTTCGACGCCGCGCGGCTCGTGGTGCCGCTCGGCAAGGGGTCCGAGGGGGGCGTCTGGGGCCACGTCGCGGCCATTCCCTTCCTGCGCGGCGACGACCTCGGCACGCTGACCGAGCTGCACGCCGACGACGGCTACGTGCAGCTGACGCGACGGCGCCACGGGGCCGTCTTCGACGAGCTGGCGAGCCGCGCCGCGCCGGGGCACGCGCGCTTCGCGATGGCCCACGGGGTCGTGGTCGGCGAGGAGAGCGCGTCGCGCAGCGAGCGCGAGATCCGCATCGGCAACGTCGGCGGCGTTCCGGTCGACGTCTTCCCCGCCGACCTCACCTACGTCGCGCTCGGGCACCTGCACCGCCCGCAGCGCGCCGGAGGGCGCGAGTCCGTGCAGTACGCCGGCTCGCCGCTCCCGCTGCACGTGAGCGAGGCCGAGTACGCACACCGCGCCGTGCTCGTCACCGTCGAGGGGGGCGCGCTCTGCGAGATGGAGTCGGTGCCCGTGCCGAAGAGCGTACCGGTCGTGCGCGTGCCGAGCGCCGGCAAGTCCATGTCGCCCGACGAGGTGCTCGCCGAGCTTCGCCTGCTCCCCAGTCAGGCGAGCCTGCCCGAGGCGCAGCAGCCCTACCTCGACGTGCGTTTCCTGCGTGCCGCGCCGCGGCCGCGCTTCGTCGAGGAGGTGACCGCGGCGATCGAGGGCAAGGGCTACCGCATCACGACTGTGCGCCCCGAGGAGCTGGATCCCAAACCGCCGGTGCCAGGAGAAGAGGTCGCCGAGCGCGAGCTCGATGACCTCACGCCCGACGAGGTCTTCCTCGAGCTCTACGGGCGCAAGTATCCCGATCAGAAGCCGTCGGCCGACCTGTTGCGCGCCTTTGGCGAGCTGGTGGCTACGGTCATGAGCGGTGGGGTGCAATCGTGAAGATCCTCTCCATTGCAGGCCGGAACCTCGCGAGCCTCGCGGGCGAGTTCTCCGTCGACTTCACCGAGCCCCCGCTCTCGCTCGTCGGGGTCTTCGCGATCCTGGGCGCCACCGGCTCGGGCAAGTCGACCCTCCTCGACGCTCTGTCGCTCGCGCTCTACGGCCAGACGCCGCGCAGCGCGAAGAGCGGCGACGCGCAGGTGCCCGCGGGCGACGAGACCTGGACCGCGCAGGACCCGCGCCACATCGTGCGTCGCGGTGCTCCCGAGGCCAGCGCCGTCGTCCGCTTCGAGGTGCAGGAGGTGGTGTACGAGGCCACGTGGAGGTGCCAGCAAGGCGTTCGCGGCGAGCGCGCGGGCAAGCTCAACCCTCCGAAGATCGAGCTGCGACGTGGCGACGAGGTGCTCGCCAACGCCGTCGGCGCGCACAGGGCGAAGGTCGAGGAGCTCACGGGGCTCAACTTCGACAACTTCTGCCGCTCGGTGCTGCTCGCACAGGGGGAGTTCGCGGCGTTCTTGCAGGCGAAGGCCTCGCAGCGCGCCAAGGTGCTCGAGGCCTTGACCGACCCGCGCGGCGTCTACCGCAAGCTCTCGCTCGAGGCGCACAAGCGGGGCGCCGAGTCGCAGGGCAAGCTCGCGCAGGCGAGGCTCGACGTCGCGAGCGTGCAGGTGCTGTCTGCCGACGAGGCCGCGGCCAACGCCGCCGCCGTTGCGACCAAGAGCGCCGAGGCGAAGGCGAGTGCGGCGAGGCGCGACGCGATGCGCGTCGAGCAACAGGCGTGGGGCGAGCTGCGCAAGGCCGAGGGGGTCGTCGAAGACGCGCGCCGCGCGCGCGACGACAAGGCGCACGCCTGGGCCGCCGAGGAGCCGACGCGGCGCACGGTGGGCGAGGTGACCGAGGCGCTCCCTCTACGCGAGCCGCGAAGGCGCCGCGATGACGCCGCCACCGCCGTCGCCGAGGCCGACACCGAGCTCGCGAGCACCGCGCAATCGCTCGACGCTGCTGTCGTCGAGCAGGCAGCGCACACCCGCGACCTCGAGGCCGGGCGCGCAGCTGCGGCGCAATGCGAGGTAGAGGTCGAGGCCACGAGGGAAGATCGCGCGCGCGCCCGCAAGCTCGACGACGACCTCGTGAAGGTCGAGGGCGACCGCAAAGCGAGGGGCGCGCAGCTCGCCGACCTCGATCGCGACAAGACGAAGCTCGACGATGTGGGGCGCAAGCTCGACGAGCAGGCGGCCAGGCTCGCCGCGAGCGAGGCGAAGCATCGGCTCTGGGTCGATGGCCACCCCGCCGCCAAGGCGCTCGCCGATCGCCCCGATGCCTGGCGCGGCCCGCTGCGGCGCTACGTCGGCGTGCGCGCCGAGCTGGAGCGCGCGCAGTCTGGGCTCGACGCCGCGCTCGCCGAGCGGACGGAGCGCGAGACGGCGCACGCAAACGCCGAGGCGGCGGTCGTGAAGGCCGAGCAGGCAGAGGCAGACGCCCGGCTCGCATCCGACGCGGCCAGCCAGCTCGCGCGTGAGCGGAGCAGCCTCGTGTCCGTCGAGAGCACGCGCGCCCTCGAGGCCGAGAAGCGGGCGCTCGACGAGCTGAGCAAGCTCGGCCTCGGCCTGATCGAGCGGCGCGCGTCGCTCGCCAAGCTGCGGCGGGAGGAGAGCGAGGCGCAGGC
>CAITLX010000748.1 GCA_903893335.1 uncultured delta proteobacterium
CCCCTCGAGCCAGGCGAGCGCCCGCGCGCCGTCGCCGAGCCTCGTCGCCACCCGCGCGCGCACGAGCCGCAGCTCGGCGTCGCCGGGAGCGAGCGAGAGCGCCCGGTCGAGCGGCTCGACCGCGTCCTCGAGCCGCCCCTCGCGCACCGCGTCGCGCCACGCGGCGGGCACCTCGGGGGCGGCCACGGGCGCGCCCGCATCGACGTCCGCGACGACCTCCGCGTCGAGCGTCGTCGTCGGCGCGAGCGACGCGGGCGCAGGCGCGGGCTCGCGCAGCGCGTGCTCCCCCCCTGGCCCAGGCGACGACATCGACGAGCCGTGCGAGCACGCGGGCAGCGCGACGAACGCCGCGGCGAGCGCCCAGCCCAGGCGGGGTACGTGCGGCGAAGGCATGAGGCCGAGCGTGAGGCTCGCCCCTGAGCTTGCCTCCGCGGCGCGGTTCCGCCAAGGGTTCCGGTCCCGATGAGCCACGTCTTCACCGTGATCATGGCCGGCGGCGCCGGCACCCGATTCTGGCCTGCGTCGCGCGCGCGCCGCCCCAAGCAGCTCTTGCCGCTCGCCGGTCGAGCCGACGAGGCGTTGCTCGCGGCCACCGTGCGCCGCGTGCTCCCGCTCTGCCCGTGGGAGCGCGTGCTCGTCGTGACCGCGAGCCACCTGGCCGACGCGACGCGCGAGGTGCTGCCCGAGCTCCCGCCGGAGAACCTGCTCGCCGAGCCCTGCGCGCGCAACACCGCGCCGTGCATCGCGTGGGCCGCCGCGACCATCCGCAGGCGCGATCCCGACGCCACCGTGATGGTGCTGCCGGCCGACCACCACATCGCCGACGAGGAGGGCTTCCGCGCCGCGCTCGGCCGCGCGATCGCCGCCGCGCAGACCGACATCGCGACCATCGGCATCCGGCCGACGCGCCCCGAGACGGGCTACGGCTACATCGAGATCGGCGAGCCGATCGCCGAGGGCGTCCACCGCGTCGCGCGCTTCATCGAGAAGCCCGACCGCGCGCGCGCCGAGCGCTACGCCGTCTCGGGCGAGCACCTGTGGAACAGCGGCATGTTCTTCTTCCGCGCGCGGGCGATGCTCGACGCGGTGCGCGCGCACCTGCCCGACCTCGCGAGCGGCATCGACCGCATCGACCGCGCCGCCGAGCACGGCGACGAGGCCGCCGAGGTCGCGCGCACGTTCCCCACGCTCCCGTCGGTCAGCATCGACCACGGCGTGATGGAGAAGGCCGCGCGCCTCGCGGTCGTGCCGGGCAGCTTCGGCTGGAGCGACGTCGGCAGCTGGCAGAGCGCGTGGGAGCTCGCGGCGAAGGACGGTGAGTCCAACGCCGCGCCCGAGAGCGCCGTGCTCGTCGACGCGCGCGGCAACCTCGTGTGCGACTTGCGCGCCGCGGCTGGCTCGCGCGTCATCGCGCTGGTCGGCGTGAGCGATCTCGTCGTGGTCGAGACCGACGACGCGCTGCTCGTCATGCCGCGCGAGCGCGCACAGGACGTGCGCGCCGTCATCGAGGCGCTCAAGGCCCGCGGCGATCTCGCGAAGGTCTAGCGCGCCGCGCCGGCGCTCCGCGGCTCTCTTCGTCGTCGGCGCGCCAACGCGCTCGCTCAGCGCTTCACTTCGGCGCGCCAGGCGCGCTGGTCGTGAGCGTCACGTGCGTCTCGGCGAGCGCGTCGAGCTCGAGCACGGCGAGGTCCGGGTTGTCGCCGACGAACACGTGCGTCGGCGCGAGCACCTGCCAGTCGCTCTTCGGCTTGCCCGTCTTCGCGTCGGCCGTCACCACCTCGAGCGCGAAGCTGGGCGACTTCACGCCGGCGGGCACCGCGAGCACGAGCTGGAACTTGGGGCCGCGCGAGGCGACCTGCGGGCCGATCTTGTAGACGAGCCCCACGGCGCCGCGCGGGCCGCGCGCCTTCGCGTCGAGCTCGAGCGTCACGTTGAGCCCCTCGCGCAGCGCGCCGTCGGGCACGCGCAGCGTCGCGCCCGCGCCGGCCTTCAGCACGCCGCCGTGCACGCCGAGCGTGGTCGTCAGCCCCTTCTCGCCCATGTACTGCACCATCGGGCGGCCGTCGGCCGTCTTGGTGACGAGCTGAAACGTCGCCGAATCGGCCTTCGCGGGCGCGCTCGACGCGGAGGGCTCGGCGCCCTTCGCGGGCGCGGGAGCCGCTGGCGTCGCGGCGCTGGCCGCGACGACGGGCGCCGCAGCGGGTGACGGCGCGAGGGCTGCGGACGCGGCGGGAGCCGTCGGCTCGCCGGCCGCGACGGGCGGCGCTGCGGTGGCGCCCGACGACCCGCAACCTGTGATGACGAGTGCAAGCGAAATGAAAGAGGATTTCATGTCACGCCTCCGAGCAGCGAAATTAGCCCAATTCGACGATCGCCGCTCGATTCCCCGCGCGGCGCCCCTCGAGCGGGTCGGAGCGGTGGCCGCGCGCGGCTTGCGGTACGCTCGCACGAATGCGCTCGCTCACCCCCCAAGCTCGCCCCTTCGCGCTCGGCGCGATGGCTGCCGTCCTCGTCGCCTGCGCCGGGGCGCCCCCCACGCCCGCCACGCCGGCCACCGTCGCTGCGCCCGCGGTCGCGCCGCCTGCGCCCGTCGAGGCCAAGCCCGATCTCTCGCCCGTGGCCGAGCCCGCCGACGTCATCGCGCTCGTGCGCTGGAAGAGCCCCGACGCTTCGCTCGCGTCGATCGCCGCGTGGACGGGGATGCCCGTCACCGCGTCCGACCTCGCGCAGGAGCTGTCGTCGAAGCTGGGAGCCGTCGCCGCGACCAACGTCCCGGTCGATCTCGTCGTCGCGCTCGACCCGCGCGCCGCGCGCCCGCTGGTCGCGTTCTCGATCGGCCTGCGCTCGCTCGACGACGCGATCCGCGCCGCGTCCGGCGAGGGCAAGGTCGAGAGCGTCGGGCCGGGCATCGCCCGCGTGCGCGTCGCGCGCGGCGCGAAGGGGCGGCCGCGCGGCGTCTGCCTCGTCTCCGCAGCGGCCGGCGATGCCCCCGCGCGCCTCGTGTGCGGCGAGCGCGACGTGGACGTCGACGGGCTGGCGCCCTGGCTCACGCGAACGCTCTCGCGCGTCGCGCCTCCCGCCGCCGACGTGCACGCCGAGGCTCGCTTCGCGCCGCTGCGCGCGCGCTTCGGGGCCAAGGTCGAGCAGTCGCTGCGCCTCGGCGCGGCCCTCGGGCCGAGCCAGATCCAGATCGGCGACCGCACGTTCGACCACGCCGCCACCGACGCGGCGCAGGCCGTCGCCGGCGAGCTCGGCGCGGTGTTCAACGAGCTCGACACGCTGACGGCCGACGTCACGCTCGGCGCCGACGGGGGCGAGGCCGACGTCGCGCTGCGCCTCGCGCCCGGCACCTCGTGGACGGCGGCGCGCATCGCGAGCCTCGCGTCGCGCGCGTCGCTCCCGCCCGGTGTCTTCTCGCGGCTGCCCGCCGACGCGGCGCAGGCGTCGTTCGGCTCGCCGTCCGACCCGCAGGAGACCGCGCCGATCCGCGTGACCCTGGCCGCCCTGCTCGACGGCTGGCTCGCGCACGACGGGGTCGCGGCGGCCGATCGGCGCGCGCTCGTCGCGC
>CAITLX010000749.1 GCA_903893335.1 uncultured delta proteobacterium
CCGACGTGTTCGCGCTCGGCGTGCTGCTCTACGAGATGCTCGCGGGCGCGCACCCGTTCGCCGCCGGCGAGGAGAGCTCGGTGGCGCAGCGCATCCGCCACGAGCCCCCGTGGCCGCTGCGCGAGCGCGCGGCCGACGTCCCGCGCTCGGTCGAGCGCGTCGTGCTGCGGTGCCTCGAGAAGCACCCCGGCGACCGCTTCGCGTCGGCCGACGAGGCGGGCGCAGCCTTGCAGGTCGAGCTGCGCGCGCGCACGGGAGCCTCGCGCGCGAGCCTCGTGCTGACCGAGCTTCAGCGGGCGCGCCTCGTCGAGTCCAAGCCCGCGCGCGGAGCAGGGCGCGTGCTCGTGGCGGGCGAGTCGCGCGCCCCCTTCTGGCTCGAGCCCCTCACCGGCTTCGCCGTCCTCGCGGCGTCGCTCGCGCTGGTCGTCGGCGCGCTGCAGCTCTTCGGTCGCGGCGACGAGCGCGACGAGCTGGCCGCCGGGCGCGCGCTCGAGCTCGTGCCGGCGCGCGCCGGAGCGCTGCGCGTCGTCGCGCACCCCTGGGCCGAGGTGATCGTGGACGGCCAGCGCGTGGACGTCACCCCCTTCGCCCGCGCGATCCCCGTCGCCGCCGGCACGCACCACGTGACCTTGCGCCACCCTCAGGCCCCCGACGAGCGAAGGGTCGTGCGCGTCGGGGCAGGCGAGACGGTGTCGCTCGACGTGTCGCTGGCGGTCCCGGCCCCGCCGGTCGCAGACGCCGGAGTGGCACCGACGACGTCGGCGACGCCGTGAGCGTCAGGTCTTGAACAGGAGCCAGAGCCCCATCGCGCTCAGCGCCAGCACGGCGAGCGCGACGAGGACCACGGCGAGATCGGTCCCGCCGATCGAGGGGCCGCTCGCGCCGCGCCGCACGGCAGCCTGCGCGCCGGGGAGCGGGGCCACGGGCGCCGCGGCCGCTTCGGCCGTGGCGAGCGCCGCTGCCCTGGCGCTCGCGCGCGGCGGCTCGGGCGCGAAGTCGGCCTCGCGGATGCGCTCGTCGCCGGCGCGCTCGAGCTCCGCGAGCGCGTCGGCCGCCGCGTGCTCGTACACCAGGACGCTCGAGGCGAGCGCGACGGTGTGCCCCGAGCGCCAGGGCGCATCGCGGTCGGTCGGCAGCGGCTCGCCGCCCAGCGTCGCGCCGTTCTTCGACCCGAGGTCGCGCGCGACGAGCCCATCGCCGCGGCGCACGACCTGGACGTGGCGCCGAGAGGCGTCGGGGTCGTCGAGCGCGAGGTCGGCCTCGCGACTTCGGCCGAGGACGTAGGCACGGCCTGGCTCGATCAGCGCGAGCGTCTTGCCCGCGTCGGGGCCCTCGACGACGACCAGGCGCGGACCGGCCTGCTCGCCGCGCCCCTCGAGCGCGCGCGCCACGAGCGCGAGCGCGATCTCCTTGGTGGCGAGCTGCGGCTGCGCCGTCGGGAGCGGCTCGTCGAAGCGGAGCTCGAGCCACACGCGCCCGAGCCGAACGCGATCGCCGTGGCGCACGACCCGGGGCGCCTGCGGCGAGAGGCGCACCTCGCCGATGAACGTCCCGTTGGTGCTGCCCTCGTCCTGGAGGATCTGCTCCGAGCCCCGCTGGCGCAGCGTCGCGTGGCGCGCGCTGACGCTCGGGTCGGGGAGGCGCACGTCGCAGCTCTCGCCGCGGCCGAGCACGATCATCGGCGCGTCGAGCGTGAGCGCGGGGCCGCCCAGGCCGGCCTCCGCCCCCGACAGCACCACGACCGTGACCGGCATCGTGCGGCACTATAGGCACGCGCGCGGCGGGTGGGCGAAGCCCTGCGCGAGCCGCGCACAAAGTTGGCCCGGCAGGCTCGGCTCCCGTAACGGGGACCAGGCGACCACGACGTGGTCCACCGGAGGAACCGATGAGCGTGCAGAACGACCGCCGTGAGGCCCAGGCGCAGCGTATCCCCTTCGACCTTCCCGTGACGATCGGAGGGGTCGACGACCCGTCCGGTGCGTTCGAGGCGGCCGGGGTCGACGTCTCCACGGGAGGGATGCACGTGCGGACGCTGTACCTGCCGGATCTCGGCCAGCCGCTCACCTGCCGCTTCGACGCGGCCGGCCAGGAGATCGCCGTCGAGGGCGACGTCGTCTGGCGCGACGAGGGTCCGCGCGGCGGCGAGTTCGGCATTCGCTTCCAGAACGTCGACGGCGCCAGCACCGCTGCGCTCCTCGAGATGTGCGGCATCCAGCCCGCGGCGAGCGACGGCTCCGCGGCCCCCGGGCTCGAGGCTCCGATGATGATCGCCACGGGCACCCGCGTGCGGCTCCACATCGACGGCCTCGGCGCCCCGATGAAGGCGCGCGTGCGCGAAGGGGGCACCGCGAGGGTGCTGGTCGGCTCGAACCTCGAGTTCCTGCGCGTCGGTCGCGCGCTCGAGGTCGAGGACGTCGATCAGCAGCGCAAGCGCTCCGCCCACGTCGATCGCGTCGAGGTCCAGATCGACCCCGCGTCGCGCGTTCCCCAGCTCGTCGTGTCGCTCCGCTACACGGACGCCGACGGCGAGGAGGCGGCGGCCGACGAGCCGCACCACGAGATGGCGCCCTCGGCGGCGCCCTTCGATCCCCCCGTGGTCGCTCCGCTCGGCCGCTCGGCGGCCGACGCCACCGCCGACCCCGCCGACGACGACGAGGTCGACGCTGCCCGGCAGATGAAGTCGCGCGTGTCGCGCGCCGCCCAGGCCGTGACTCCCGCGATGGCGCGCCTCGGCAAGCGAGCGGCGATGACCGCCTCGCTGCTCTGGGCCAAGACGCGCGGGCGCCCCATGACCGAGGTCGACGTGCCCGCTCGCCGCACGACCGCTCCGCCTCCCACCGGCGGACTCCACGCGGCCGGCAAGCACATCGTGCGCGACGAGGAGCTCGACGCCGGCTTCGACACGACCGCCCGTCGCCCCACCACCGCGCGGCGCGCGCTCGCGTTCGGCGGCGCGGCAGGCATCGTCGCGATGCTCGTCATGTTCGCCGTGCGCCGCTCGCCGGCCCCTCCCCCCGCGGCGGCTGCGCCCGTCGAGGGCGAGGCGACGACCGCGGCGCTCACCGACCCCACGCTGGCCGCCGACCCGCTCGCGGCAGCCGACGCGGGCGCGACGCCGACCGCGACGACCGGCGCCGTCGCGCAGGCGAACGTCCCGCTGTTCGGCGCGACGCCGATGTCGACCACCGAGCCGGCCGCCGTTCCGCCTCCCGTCGCCGCGCTCGGCGCGACGCCCGACCCGTTCGCGGCCGTCCCGTCGGTCGACGGCGGCGCGCTGCCGACCGAGCCTGCGGCGCTGGCCGCGGCCCCGGCGGAGGAGCCCGCTGCGGCCCACGCCTCGCCGTCCGAGGACGAAGACCGCGGCAGCGCCCCGTCGCACGCGCACGTCAAGGTCGCGTCGTTCGGGCACGGCAAGGTCTCGCACCCGACCGTGCTGCGCGTGAAGATGGACGGCACGATCACCGCGCTGCAAGGTGGCCGCACGGCCACCGGGTTCACCGTCACGCTGCCGGGGCGCCACGCGGCCGAGTCGCTCGGCGGCCTCGCGTCGAAGGACGCTCGCATCGCCTCGGTGCGCGGCGGTCGCGGCGGCAAGGGAGCCGAGGTCTCGTTCAGCTTCAAGGACGGCGTGCCCCCCTTCCAGGTGCGCGCCTCCGGCCACGATCTCGTCGTCGCGCTCGGGCGCGGCGCGGACGCGGCGCCCGCCAAGGGCGAGCCGCGCGGCACCAAGGTGGCCAAGGGGCACGACGCCAAGGACGGCAAGCTGCACGCCACCGCCAGCAAGGGGAGCCGGGCGGCGGGGCACAAGACCAAGAAGAGCGACTGACCCCGCGAGGTCCGTCCCGACCGTTGTCCTCGCCGTCTCCGCTCGCGCACGCCGGGTTCCGGCGGCTGCTCGTCGCGCGCTTCGCGTCGGTCACGGCCTCGCAGATGCTGAGCGTGGCGGTCGGCTGGCAGGTCTACGCGCTCACGGGCAGGCCGCTCGATCTCGGCTTCGTCGGGCTCGCGCAGTTCCTCCCGGCCGCGGGGCTCTCGGTGCTCGGCGGCCACGTGGCCGACCGCTTCGACCGGCGCCGCGTGGTGCAGGCGTGCCACGCGAGCGTCGCCTTGATCTCGCTCGCGCTCCTCTTCGAGGTCGAGACCGGGCGCGCGAGCCTGCCGCTCGTGTACGCGACGCTCGCGCTCTACGGGGCCACGCGCGCGTTCATGGGGCCGTCGGGGCAGGCGCTCGTGCCGTCGGTCGTGGGCGAGGGGCAGCTCGGCCCGGCGGTCGCGTGGACCTCCACCGTGTTCGAGCTCGCGACCATCTGCGGCCCCATGCTCGGCGGCGCGCTCTACGCCTGGACGAACGGCGCGCGCGCGGTGTTCGCCGTCTGCGCGTCGCTCTCGCTCGTGGCCTTCGTCCTCGTCGGCGGCGTCCACGTCGCGCCGACCCGTCGCGCGTCCGGCGGCGTGACCGCGGCGTCGCTGCTCGCGGGCGTGCGCTACGTGCTGCATCGCCGCATCATCCTCGGCTCCATCTCGCTCGACCTCTTCGCCGTGCTGCTCGGAGGCGCGGTGGCGCTGCTGCCTGCGATCGCCCGCGACGTGCTCGGCGTCGGCCCCACCGGCCTCGGCATGCTGCGCGCGGCGCCCGCCGTCGGCGCCGGCCTGATGGCCGCGTGGCTCTCGGTGCGCCCCCTCGGCCGGCACGCGGGCGCGAAGATGCTCGCCGGCGTCGCGGTCTTCGGCGTCGCGACCATCGTGTTCGGGCTGTCGCGCTCGCTGCCGCTCTCGCTGCTCGCGCTCGCGGTGCTCGGCGCCGCCGACATGGTCAGCGTCGTCGTGCGCCTCACGCTCGTGCAGCTCGCGACGCCGCCGGAGATGCGCGGCCGCGTCAGCGCGGTGAACATGGTCTTCGTCGGGGCGTCCAACGAGCTCGGCGAGTTCGAGTCCGGCTTCACCGCGGCGCTGCTCGGGGTCGTGCCGGCGGTCGCGCTCGGCGGCGTCGGCACCCTGCTGGTGGTCGCGCTGTTCTGGTTCTGGTTCCCCGAGCTTCGGCGCGTCGATCAGCTCACGCCCGAGGCGCTCGAGACCTCGTAGCTGCGTCCCCCGCGCGCTCGCGGCGCGCGCGCCCGGCGCCCCGTCACGGCTCGGCGGCGACGAGCTCCCCGCCGACCGGGACGCTCGCGTAGCTCGTCGAGAGTCCGCTCGTCGGCCAGCGCACGACGACCTCGACCGGGTCGGCGCTCGCGCCGAACCCGAAGTCGGCGACCGGCTCGCTCTGGCCGAGGAACGCGTTGCCAGCGAGCACCTCGCGCACCTGCGTCGTCGCGCCGCCCCCCGAGCGAACGGTCACGCGCGCGCCGATGCCCTGCACGTTGGGCGCGCGGCCTGCGAGCCGCACCCGCAGGTGGGCGCCGGCCGAGTCGCCGCCGTCGTTGCGGTAGAGGTGCGGCGCGCCGCGTGTCTCGACCACGAAGAGATCGACGTCGCCGTCGCGGTCGTAGTCGAGCAGGGCGAGCCCCTTCTCGGCGTCTCGCGCCGCGAGCCCGACCGCGTCGGCCACCTCCGTCATCGCGCCGCCGTCGTTGCGGAAGAAGCGCATCGGGTCGTGCTCGAACTTCGCGTCGACCGTCCCCGAGAAGTCGACCCCGGTGGCCAGGGCGAGATCGAGATCGCCGTCGTGGTCGTAGTCGAACAGCGCCGCGCCCCAGCCCCACGACCCATCGCGCACTCCGGCTGCGTCGGTCACGTCGGCGAAGGCGCGCTGGCCGAGGTTGCGAAACAGGCGGTTGCCGCTGCCGCTCCAGGTGCACGAGGGCGCGCACGGGGTGCCGGGGTCGTAGATGGACGAGACGAACCAGTCGATGCGGCCGTCGCCGTCCCAGTCGGCGAGCGCCTGGCCCATGCCGTTCTCGTCGCTGCCGACGCCGGCGGCGAGCGTGCCGTCGACGAAGGTGCCGTCGCCGCGGTTCCAGAAGAGGCGGCTCGTGCCGAAGTCGCCCGACACGGCCAGG
>CAITLX010000750.1 GCA_903893335.1 uncultured delta proteobacterium
AGCGCGCGGCGCACCTGCTCGTGCAGCGCGCGGAAGGTCGCGTCGAGCGTCTGGCCGACGAAGTAGTCGACCGCCTCGTCGGTGAGGTCGGGGGGGCCGAAGTGGGCCGGGTAGAGCGCCGCGCGCAGCCCCGCGACGATGCCGACGAGCGCCTCGCGCGACGGCAGCTCGCCGCGCGACGTGCACCGCTCGGCGCTCGTGCCCGCCCTGCGGGCGCGGCGAAGCTCGGCGACGATGCGGTCGAGCTCCCAGCCCCCCGCTCCGCCGCCGGCGCTCACAGCGCGATCCCCTGCGAGTCGAACAGACCCTCGAACAGCGCCGAGCTCAGGTAGCGCTCGCCGGAGTCGGGGAGCACGACGACGATCGTCTTGCCGGCGTTCTCGGGGCGCTGCGCGACCCGCACCGCGACGGCCACCGCCGCGCCGCACGAGATGCCCGCGAGGATGCCCTCCTCGCGCGCGAGCCGCCGGGCGTAGGTGATGGCGTCGTCGTTGGTGACCTGCTCGATGGTGTCGACGAGCGTGAGGTCGAGCACGTCGGGCACGAAGCCGGCGCCGATGCCCTGGATCTTGTGCGGACCGGGCTGCAAGGGCTGTCCGGCGCGCGTCTGGGTGAGCACGGGGCTCGCCGCGGGCTCGACCGCGATGGTCTGGATGGCCTTGCCGCGCGTGCGCTTGAGGTAGCGCGAGACGCCCGTGATGGTGCCGCCCGTGCCGACGCCCGAGACGAAGATGTCGACCGCGCCCGCGGTGTCGTCCCAGATCTCGGGGCCGGTCGTCGTCTCGTGGATGCGCGGGTTGGCGGGGTTCTGGAACTGCTGCAGGAGCACGTAGCGCGAGGGGTCGGAGGCGGCGATCTCCTCGGCCTTCGCGATGGCGCCCTTCATGCCTCGAGCGCCCTCGGTGAGCACGAGCTTGGCGCCGTAGGCGGTGAGCAGCTTGCGGCGCTCGACGCTCATGGTGTCGGGCATGGTGAGCGTGATGGCGTAGCCGCGCGCCGCCGCGACGAACGCGAGCGCGATGCCCGTGTTGCCGCTGGTCGGCTCGACCAGCTCCTTGCCCGGCACGAGCAGGCCGCTCTGCTCGGCGTCCCACACGAGCGCGGCGCCGATGCGGCACTTGACCGAGTACGCGGGGTTGCGCCCCTCGATCTTCGCCAGCACGGTGGCGCCTGCGCCGTCGGTGACGCGGTTGAGGCGCACGAGCGGCGTGCGCCCGATGGACTTCGCGTTGTCTTCGTACCAGTGGGGCGTAGCCGTGGTCATGGGGCCTCCGCGCGTGACGCGCGTGCTCGTTCGGGCGAGAGCGTAGCGCCCTCCCCGCACGGGTGGGCGACACGCATCCGAACGGTAGCCGCCCCGGCGCCGACGCGCAAGAGAAACCGACGTTTTGCGGGACGCTGGTCTTGTAGAGTAGCGCCGCGTCGGTCAGGTCGGCGGGCGCGAGGTCGGGGTGCGCGCGTCGTGCACCGGGACCGCGACGCCCTTGCCGTACTGGGCGACGAGGAACCGCTCGCGGCAGAGCACGAGCGCGGTCTCGACGGTGTTGACGACGAACCAGACGTGCATCTGGAAGCCGAGCGCCGCGCCGACCGGGAAGCGTCGGCGCAGGTCGGGGGCGACGAGGCGGCGGGCCAGGGTCGTCGCCGTGGCGCGCGTCGCGGTGACGAAGCGTGCCTCGGGGCCCTCGGGTGCGTCGTCCACGGTGGCCAGCTGCGCGAGCGCCTGGCGACGCGGCTCGGCGCCGGTGGCGGCGGCCACTCCGAGCACGCCGAGCACGAAGTTGCGCTCGGCGTCGAGGCGGACGTCGAGGCCGTGCAGCGTGGCGCACGCGGTGGCGGACTTGAGGCAGAGCGCAGCGAGCAGCAGCGCGGACGCGGCGACGTCGTCGTCGTGCTCGTCGAACGCGAGCCTCGAGGCGGCGATGCGGTAGTGGGCGCGCAGCGCGCTCGCCGCGGGGCCGAGCCGCTCGAGCGGGATCGAATGGAGCTCGTCGAGGGTCGGCACGCACTCGAAGCCCCCCTCGCCGCACGCGGCGCCGACCGAGGCCAAAGGCGGGGTCCAGGCGGCGTCGTAGCGCAGAATGGTTCGAAGCTCGGCCGCGAGGCGGCCGCACGCGGCGGCGGCGCCCTCGCTCGTGTCGCGCGCCGCGCGAGGGCTCTCGGCGCGCGCAGAGCCCCCC
>CAITLX010000751.1 GCA_903893335.1 uncultured delta proteobacterium
CGACGAGAGCAGCAGCGCCTGGCCCGGCGAACTGGCGTCGGCGCGTGCGGTCGGCACCCCCTCGACGAGGTCGAGCGTCGCGGCGCCCTTCCAGCCGGTGGCTGCGGGTGTCGCGATGACGACCGCCTTGCCGTTGCCGGCGGGCTCGGTGCGCTTCTCGCGCAGGACGAGCACGTCGTCGGTCGGAAGCGCGCGGGGCACCGTGACGCGAACCGGGCGCTTGAAGGCGCGCGGGTCGCCCACCTGGCCCGTGGCCACGGCGTAGGCGAGCGTCTCGGCCGAGGCGACGACGAACGCCGGCGAGCCCGCGGGGCGCGGCTCGGGGTCGCTCGAGCGCATCGAGAGCGCGCCCGCCTGGGGCGGGTACAGCTCGCCGGTGAGCAAGCGGTGGTCGGGCTCGACGATGCGCGCGCCGGCCGCGATGAGGTCGACGAGGGCGCCGGCGAGCGCCAGCACCTCGAGCACCTGCCGCGACGGCGGAGCGATCAGCAGGTCGAGGCGCGGCGGCACGCGCTTGGACTTGAGGAGCATCGCCGCGGCGAGCATGTCGCGCAGCGTGGCGCCGCTGTCGCCGCCGAGGATGACCTGCGAGACGGGCTTGCCGGCGAGATCGCGCACGGGGCGGACCTGCCCCGTCTCGTCGCGCACGAGCGGATCGACCGCGGAGAGGTCGATGGACAGGACGTCGTCGCACGGCGCGCCCGGGTCGGGCACGAGCGCGCGGTGCGCCTTGGAGCGCCGCTGGTCGCGCAGGAAGACCTCGGTCTTCTCGTCGCTGACGAAGAGGGCCGCGGCGGCGCCCAGCTGCGGCGCGATGCTGCAGATGACCGCGCGCTCGGTGACCGAGAGCAGGCGCGCGCTCGGCCCGGCGAACTCGAGCACCACCGGCGCGTGCGCCTCGGCCTCGATCTTGCGGACGACCTCGCCGAGGCCGCGGCGCAGCAGCTCGAGCGCGACGTCGCGCGCGCAGACGAACGGGCGAAGCCTGCCCGACAGGAGCACCTGCACGCTGCGCGGAGGGCGCACGTTGAGCGTGCCGAGCGCGAGCGCCTGACCGAGCTGGCCGGGCGACACGAGCAGCACGAGCATGCCCGAGCCGCCGACCGCCGCGAGGCGCGGGTCGTCGGTGACCGCGAGGCGGGCGGGGGAGGCGAACCGCTCGAGGTGCACGGGCGCGGGGAACCCGATGCCGGGGCGCGCGACGAGGATGCCCGCGTTTGGCAGCTCGGGCCCGACCGCCTCGGGGTGGCGCGCCGCCGAGGCCGCGAGGCTGCTCGCGTCGGTGACGCAGGTGCCGTCGTAGGCGACGGCGACCTCGACCGGCGTCTTGCGCATGCCGAGCGCGAGGGCCTCGGCGTACGCCCGATTGGGCGCACGCGAGAGAATCACCTGATCGACCTTGACCTCGACCATCTCTCCGCGGAGCTGCGGATCGGTGGCGCGACCGGCCAAGATCTTCTGGGGCATCGTGCGGGGCGGGTCCCCGGCTCGCGCGCGCATGAGATGTTTCGAGCTCCTGGATCGCCGAAGTGCGGCGGCGGACGTGCCGTCGCAGAGGCGAGAGTGGGCGCAGGCTATCCGGGGCGCGTCACGAGGGTCAAGCCGTTCGACGCGCGGGGGAGCGGGGGCGGGGATCGCCCGGGTGCGCCGCGGGTGCAAGGGAATTCTTGACGCTCCACGGGCCCGAAACGTAACCTCCCCCGCATGTTCCTGCAGCTTCTCCGAGACGTGGTCGACGGGACCGACGGCGGCCTCGCCGGCATCCTCATGGACGCGCAGGGAATCCCCGTCGAGACGTACGTGCGCGCCCCCGGCGGCGTCGACATGGCCGTGGTCGGCGCGGAGTACAGCGTCATCGTCAAGTCGATCCGGCGCGCCGCCGAGAGCCTCGACGCAGGCGGCGCCCGCGAGATCGCCATCCAGTCCGACAAGATGACGACCCTGATTCGGATGCTCAACGACGACTACTTCGTCGCCGTCGCGCTCAGCCCCGACGCCAACTTCGGCAAGGGGCGCTACCTCATGCGCGCCGCGGCCCCCAAGCTGCTCGCGGCGCTCGCCTGACCTTGGTCACCGGAGCGCCGCGCGCGCCGCGGGTCCTCGTGCTCTCGGGGCCCAACCTCCAGTTCCTCGGAACCCGCGAGCCGGGCATCTACGGCACGACCACGCTCGAGGCGATCCACGCGCGGCTCGAGGCGCGGGCTGCCACGCTCGGCCTGTCGGTGACCTGCCGGCAGTCCAACCACGAGGGGGAGCTCGTCGGCTGGGTCGGCGGCGCGCCCGCCGAGGGTTTTGCAGGCATCGTCTTCAACCCCGCGGCGTACACCCACACCTCGATCGCGCTGTTCGACGCGGTGAAGGCCGCGGGCCTGCCGACGGTCGAGGTGCACCTGTCCAACCCCGACGCGCGCGAGTCGTTTCGCAGGCGGTCGCGGGTCGCGCCGGCGTGCGTCGGCCGCATCGCGGGGTTCGGCGCGCTCTCGTACGAGCTGGGCCTCGAGGGGCTGGCCGTCGTGCTCGCCGCCGCGCGCCCGGCCTGACCGCCGAGCGGCCCCGCTGCCATCCGCCCGCGCGCGGGGCCGCAGGGCCGATCTCCGCAGCGTAGGCCGCACTTTCGCGCGAGCCCCCATCGCGGGCTTGCGTGCTAGCTTCCGCACGCCCGCGACCCCCCCTGGAACCCCGACGCCCTAGCCCATGACCGCCACGCCTTCGCTTCAAGCCGACCTGCAGAGCTGGATCGCCGCCACGCGCGCCCCCGAGGCCCTTCGGCTCGGCGTGCCCGGCTTCGCCTACGCGGACCTCTTCGATCCCGCGAAGCTCGCCGAGCTCTACGCCGCCTTCGACCGGGATTTCGCGCGACGCGACCCGGCTGCCCACGCGACGTTCGCCGCGTACCGGGGCTGCCAGGGCGACGGGATGGACGGACCGGCGATCTCGCGGGCGCTCGTCGCTGCCGCGCCCCACGTCTCGGCCTTCGTGGCGCAGCTCTTCGGCGTGGAGGGGGAGCTCGCGGCGCTCGTCGCGCGCGCCACCTCCGAGCGCCCCCTCTGGGCCTTCAAGAAGGACTTCTCGAAGAAGCGGCTGTTCAAGGCCGACGCCGGCAAGGCGTTCGCCGGCGCGCCGGAGGCCGCGGCGTCGATCGCGCGCGCGGCGCTCGTCGCGCTCGGGGCCGACGCCGCAGGGCTCGGCCGGGGCGACGAGGACGAGGAGGTGCGCCTCGCGCGCGCCGCGCTCGCGCTGGTCGAGGTCGACGACGTCGCGCGCAAGGCGGTCAAGGCCGGCGGCGTCGCCTGGTCGGCCGAGCTTCACGAGCGCGCAGCCCGCGTGCGCGCGGCGGTCATCGCGCATCCGCGCGCGGCCGAGGCAGCCGCCGTCGCCGGCGCCGCCCCCACCGACGCCGAGGACCACGCCGTGGTCGCGCTCGCGCTCGACGCGCTCGAGGCGTGGCTGCTCGCGCGCCGCGCCGATCCGCGCGACGGCGCCCGCGACTGGTCGTCGCTCCACGCCCCCGAGGCCGTGGAC
>CAITLX010000752.1 GCA_903893335.1 uncultured delta proteobacterium
CCCTTGCAGGTGGGCGCATCGGACGCATCCGACGCATCCGGCGCGTCGGCGGCGTCGGTGGCGTCGGTGGCATCGGCGCCGGAGTCGCCGGCGTCAGCACCGCCTTGACCGCCGGTGCCACCCGCGCCACCCGCGTCGGCCTGGCCAGCGCCGCCACCCTGCCCGGCGCCGCCGCCCTGGCCCGCTCCACCGCCTTGCCCGCCGCCGCCCGATCCGTCGATGGATGCGTCCGGCGAGCCGACCTCGCCGAAGTCGGGTCGGCCGCTGCCGCCGCACGCGGCGACCGCGGCTGCGAGGGTGAGCACACACGCGCGGGCGATCAGCGGCAGTCCGGGGAGTCGAGCCATGCCGCAGAGGCTACGCCACGCGCGCGGCGCGGCGCCAGCGGACCGGGCTGGACGAACCGCGGTGCGTCCGCGTCGAGCGGCCTGGGGGGGGTGAGCGTGGCGGTGCTCACGACCGACGACGGTCGCCCATCGCCGAACCGGCGCGCACCGAGAGGTGGGCCGACGACCGCCGCCTGTCGCTGTTGCGCAACCTCCGGCAGGACTCGACCCTGCGCGCTGCGGCTTAGAAGCCCTGGCGAGCAAGCGGAAAACTCAACGAAAACGCGTACTCAGCCCGTGGAATGTGACACCGGTGTGTCAGTTTCCGCTTTTGCCCACCCAAAAACCTCGCCCGTCCGCCCCGGATCGACCCCCCGCGGGGCGCCCGGACGGGGCCGCCAAGGGACGGGGTCGCGCGGAGGCGCGCGAGACTGTGAGAGCTACTCCGTCCAATGCAATCCAACGCCCTCGAGGCAGCGGGTGACGCAAGGGGCGAATGGGGTGGTGGCGTAGGGGGCCAGGTGGTGGCGGTTGTGCGACCGGGTGGTGAGGGGGGTGGGCCCGGGCAGGACATGGGTAACACCGCGGGATGGGGCACCGGGTGACACATCGGCCTCGACTTCGCGTGGGTGATTCTACACGATCCTCAATCGGTCTGGGTCTGTTGATAGCTGCATATCACGCCACCCGAGCCGCTGGCAGTTCTATCAGGCCCAGGTCGACGTCGTAGTAGCGCAACTGGAGCGTAGAGTCGTCGAGCCGCCGTACGCCGACCAACTGTCGGCGCAGACCGTCGCCTACGCGCAAGAGACGACCGGCGTACTTGATGCTCCCCTTGGCATTGACACGTCGGACTTCGAAGTCGGCAGGATACATCGCGGGCCGTGGCCCGCGCATGCGGCGCGGCGAGCGCTTGTAGACTTCCGACGGCACTCGCTGCCCGAGCGCCTCGTGCGGGCGCACGTGATTGAACTCCTCTCGCCAGATGTCGAGCAATCGCTGTTGCGCGGCGAGGTCGCTGCCTGCGTGGTCTTCGACGTCGAAGCGCATGTCGAAATGCATGCGCTCGTGCCCGCCGTTGTCCTGTGGATGTGCGGGGCGACCACGCACGAGTCGGATGCCCAGTGATACCCACCACGCCGACAAGGTCGTCAGCCCGCCGCGCGCGCGGGTACACGCAAACGGCGACCCGTTATCGACCTGGATGGCGAGCGGCAGCCCGTGCTTGTCGAAGAGCCGCTCAAACTCGCCCCGGACCGCGGCACCGTTCGCCGCTGCGAGCAGGCTCGCGCAGAGCACGTAGCGGCTGTGCGCGTCGCGGGCGGTGAGCGGCTCGCAACGACTGCCGTCGCCTGCGAGCCACCATCCCTTGAAGTCGACTGTCCACAGGTCGTTGGCCGCAGTGACAGTGACGTCTGGAGCTCCCTCGGGCCGCGCGTCGATGCCAGGGGGCGGGCGGCGGCGCCGCTCGACCAGCCCGGCCCGTTCGATGATGCGCGCGACGGTGCGGACGCTCGGAACCTCGGCGGCTGGCAAACGCCGTAGCAGCACCGCGCGCAGCTTCTTCGGCCCCCACCGAGGTCGCTCGGCGCGCAGCGCCACGACCTCGAGCACGGCACTTCCGCTCGCCCGTAGCGGGCTCGTGTGCGGTCGCCGCGAAGCGTCTTCGAGCGCGGGCAGACCGCCATCGCGAAACCGCGCGATCCACTTGTAGCCCGTCTTGCGACTGATGCCGGCCTCGCGACACAGCTCGGCCACGTTGGCATCGGGCGCCAGGGCCGCGAGAACGAACTCGTTCTTCAGCTTCATCCGACAGGTCTCCTTCCAGGGCATCTCGCTCTCCGCTCTGCGGAGAGCACGCTGCCGAGGCCGGCCTGTCACCCATGTCCTGGCACGCGACCGTCACCCATGTCCTGGCACCGGACCACCGGTAAGGGGCTGGGACGGCGCGAGGCGTTGGATTGCTTACCGGTAAGGGCGCCGATGACCTTGGGCCTCTGAATTCCTTACCGGTAAGGATTTTGGAGGGCTCGAATGGGCTCGAAGCCTTACCGGTAAGCAAAATGGACGGCCGAAGTGGGTCGCCGAGGCTTACCGGTAAGGAACATCGAGGCTCGAAGCGTGTCGCGAGGCTTACCGGTAAGGATTTTGGAGGGCTCGAGC
>CAITLX010000753.1 GCA_903893335.1 uncultured delta proteobacterium
GAGATTGCGCGCCTGCTCGACGCGCTCGGCACGGACAAGCCGGACCTCGTCGTCGGCGGCCACCGCCACGCGTGGATGCTCGGCCGGGTGCGCGGCGTGCCGATGGTAACGACCGACCAGCACGGCGTCGGCGTCGCGCGCAGCCGCTTCTGCCGCGCGACCGCCGCGAGCGCGCCCGCGCTGCGGTCGATCGAGCGCAGGGTGACGCTGGCCTCGTTTCCCCCCGCGTCGTCGCTCGGGCGCGAGGTCGAGCGCGTGGTCGCCCCCGCGCTCGAGGCCGTGCGGGCCCAGGCGAGCGTGGTCGTCGCGACCGTCCCGCGCCCCTGCGCCGCGCAGGCCCCCGACGGCACCGCGCTCGCCGAGCAGATCGCGGGCGCCATCGCCGCCCACGCCGCCGACGCCCTGGCGGTCCCGCGCGGCGTCGCCGTCGTCGGCCTGATGAACGCCGGCGGCATCCGCGCTCCGCTCGCCGCCGGCGCGGTGCGCTACGCCGACCTCTTCGCGGTCAGCCCGTTCGAGAACCAGGTCGCCGTCTGCGGCACGACCCGCGGCGGGCTCGCGCAGGTGCTGCGCCGCGCGCTCGCCCGCCCCAGCGCGCGCGAGCGCTTCCCGTTCGGCGTCGCGGGCGCGACGTTGACGCTCGCGCGAGGCGCGGGGGGCGCGTGGACGCTCGGCGCCGTCGCGCTCGACGGCGAGAAGGCGGGGGCCCACCGCGACGACGAGCCCGTCTGGCTCGCGCTGCCCGATTTCCTCCTGTTCGGCGGCGACGGGCTGCTCGAGGGCGTCACCTGCTCTCCGCACGCCGTCGCGCAGGTGCGGGTGCGCGAGGCGCTCCGCGAGGCGCTCGCGCGCGACGCCGCGTGCGACGGCGCGCCCAAGCACCTGCGAATCTCGACGCGCTCGATCGGGGATTGACGGCCGGCCCCTTGCGTCGTCATCCTGCGCCTTTCCGCGGAGGTCGAAGCCATGTCGAAGTCGCCGTTTGGGAAGGGTGGCGTGAAGCACAAGGTCCTGTCGTGTCCGCGCGACAAGACCGTCCTCGACCAGCAAGAGCAGGGCGAGGCCACGCTGGACGTCTGCAGCAAGTGCGGCGGCCAGTTCTTCGACTCGGGCGAGATGTTCGCCGCGTTCGGCATCAAGGCCGACCCGACCTACTGGGATCGCCCCGAGACCGGCGGACCGACGCGCACGGGCGACGTCCCCTGCCCGCGCTGCGAGGCGCACCTGCTCACCCAGGAGATCCGCCACGAGGGCCAGGCCGTCGAGATCGACCGCTGCGGCAAGTGCGGCGGGCTCTGGCTCGACGCCGGCGAGGCCACGCGCATCATCGCCATCGGCGAGAAGATGGCGCCCGTCATCGCCGCCGAGAAGGCCCAGGCGCAGAAGGAGCTCGACGCGCTCGGCGACGACGCCTTCGGCTCGCCCGGCCTCATCGCGCGCTTCCTCGGCCTCTTCCAGAAGAAGAGCTGAGCCCGGACTCGCCCCACGCGCCGCCTCAGCGACGAGGCGGCGTGATGCGAAGCGACGCGAGCACGCCGCGAAAGTCGTCGGGCAGCGGCGCCTCGAAGCGCACCTGCTCGCGCGTGACCGGGTGCTCGAAGCCCAGCTCGGACGCGTGCAGCATGATGCGCGGCGCCTCGAGGCGCGGCCCGAGCAGCCCGCGCACGTAGACCCGTTCGCCGACGAGCGGGTGGCCCGCCTCGGAGAGGTGGATGCGGATCTGGTGCGTGCGCCCCGTCTCGAGCTGGCAGGCGATGAGCGTGGCGCCGCGCAGCCGCTCGACTGGCTCGACGTGCGTGACGGCGAGCTGCCCCTCGCGCCCGTGGCGCGACGAGCCGCGCACGCCGTCGCCGCGATCGGCCACGATCTGCGTGCGGAACGTGCGCCCGATGACGTCGCCCGAGGCGATCGCGTAGTAGCGCCGGTGCATCGTGTGGAGCCGAAGCTGGCTGCCGAGCACCTTCTTGGCGGCGAAGGTGCGCGCGAAGACGACCAGGCCGCTCGTCTCCTTGTCGAGCCGC